>JABFRB010000043.1 GCA_013141385.1 Bacteroidales bacterium
AAGGGTAGCTGCAATTGAGCTACCCCTAGATAACCTTTGGCTTAACTTTTGCCGTCGGTCGTTATTTGGCAACACAAAAATAATTATTCTATTTTACTTGCATATGTCTTAGAATGCTGAGCTCACTACGTTCGGTTCGCAAGCTCAGTTCTAACTATTCAAAACATTATAGTTGTTGAAAAGTTCCTCGTCATGTTGATATAAAGTCTTGTAAATATTGGCTTTTGAAAAAAAAATCCTTCAGATTTTGAATTTGCTGAATCCATTAAACCTGAAGGGTTATGAAAGATAAAGCAATGGCAATTTACATTTTTATCGATGATATTCTGTTTCAAAAAGATGAAGTCGAAGACTTGCCTAGCGGAGAATAAAACATCATCTCTATAAAAAACGAAAACCCTGAAGTATGCCGAAGCAGGGACAACAGGGAATAACACCGCAAGTATATAACATGTTTTGATAAAATATAGCATATTATAGACCTATTTTGTATTATTTTGCATAAAACATCAGGTCAACATGAGATTAATACCTCTTTCTTTTTGGATGTTGCCTATTGTCGAAGAAGTTTAACAGAATGATTTTATCGTCCTTGATTTTATAAAAGAGAGTTATTTGCTTAACAATTACAAAACCTCGAATATTCCTTTCCGCATGTTCCAAACTTCCGATTTCTGGGAATTCAATTAGAATATCAAGAAAATCATATACTTTTTTCACAAAAGCTTTTGTTACAGCCTTACCCCATTCCTTCTAAATATAGTCAATAATTTTATCGAATTTTTTGTCAGCTCTCTTAGACCAATAAATGGTTAAAGCCATTTCTTATGCTTTTTTTGGATTTCGGTATGGGAAATTAGATTCGATGGGTCGTTTGATTCAATATCTGCCCGAATGAGTTCTTCTTGCTCCTCTTTGGTGAGTCTTCCCCAAAGTTTTCCATCGGCTCTCTCATTCGTTCTTGCCATTATTGCATAGAACTTCGATAGTATATCATCATTGTTTATACTATCTATAAGGTGATGGAAATTATTTTTCAGTTCTATGGTAGTCATGTTTTTTTTCCAAATATACAAATCTTGGTTAAAAAAGGCAATTGATATCAGTCATTCAATACGCATTAGCCCATGCTAAAGAGTACTTGTAAACTTAGCACCTACACGGATGCTTGTTTTTATTTGAATTAGTGCGGTTTAAAACCGCTATTTAGAGAAGACAAAGTCGCAGATTTCGCCTAACGAGGAGTTGTGCGTTCTCACATTTATTCTATCATATAGTCAGTCCAATAATCTTTAGGACATAAAATCTTAGTTCCCTTGTATTCATTCATGGTAAAGTCATTGGTATTACCTGTAATTAGAAAATCAGCGTTACAGGTTTCTGCAAGTTCCAGAAGTTTGTTATCGTCGGAATCGCTTATTATTTTTAATCGAATTGTTGGATAATATTTGGTTGCTCTTTTCTCAATATCTATAAGTAAAGCCTGAGCATTTGAGATAAAATCAGGAAATTTTGAGAATTTCTTTCTATTCAGCACATTATAATACTCTGCGAATAGTTCATCAGAAAGGCAAAGTTGAATGTAGTCGTTAGAGAATAATTCCTGAACAATGTGATAAGGATAACTACGCTGAATTAGCGCAGAAACAAGAACATTGGTGTCAACTACGATTTTTTGCATTTTTCCTAACCGCTTTAACTTCTTTAGTGATTTCATCCATTGTCATTCCTGAAAGCCCAAATTTTTCTGCAAGCTTCAAACTTTCATTAAGTCTTTGTTTCGACAACTCTCTGCTTACAATATCCAAAAAGTCAGAAAATGAAAGACTTGACTTTAAACCGAACTTATCGAATTCAAGGTCTGATACTGAAACATTTATTGTTTTCATGATTAAAGCAATTATCGTTATCTTCTAATCCCAAATATACAAATTTTTCAAGATCCTTAATTATTTTGAAAAGCAAGCTTGTGAGTTTAACCATCATATCCAACTACAACCTGCCCCAATAGTACGCCACAGGTGCGCTCCGCTAACCTATGCCAAACCCAATGATTTTTGTTTTAGTTACTTTTAGCCTCTGGCGAACGGGGGGTCTCAACGAGTCTCTTGTAAATAGAAATTCCCTTCAAAACCATAAAAACACTTGTAAAAAGCATTTTATTGTTTTGAGGGGAACCCTTAAAGTTAAACTTACCGTCCCCTAAAAGGCATAACTTTCTATGTATTTCGGCTTGGTATTAACTCTCATTGAACTATTTATTGCCTGCAATCAAGAGAATAGGTACCATCACCTAGCGATTTGGCTGAAAAAGCATATCCCATACCTGATCTGTACATTATAATATCACTATAACCGTCGTTGTTGTAATCTAAAGAAATAATACGATCTCTTAAGTCATGTAAATCAAAACCAGCAATGCCTTCATTATGGTAAACAGTGGTAAACGTTCCATCACCATTTGATTTTAATAGGTAGCAGGCTGAGCCACGAGGCCGATAACACATTATATCGTCTTTGCCATCACCATTATAATCTAACGCAATAGCTTTATCTTGTATTTGGTCAAAATTATAGCCTCCTATACCGTTACCATTTTTATAAATATTTGTAAATGTTCCATCTCCATTAGATTTTTGAATATAAACTGTTGGCTTGCTTCCAGTCCTATAACACATTACATCATCTTTGCCATCGCCATCATAATCTAATGCTATAGCTAAATCCTGAACTTGGTCAAAATTAAAACCAGCCAGACCATTACTACTTTTTAATATTGCTTCGAATGTTCCATCACCATTCCCTTGTAGCAAATATACAGCTTTGTTACCAGGTCGAAAGAACATTAGATCCATCTTTTTGTCTCCATTAAAATCTAATGCAATAGCTCTATCACAACGATAGGTAAAATCATAACCACCCATACCATTATTACTTGTATAAGTGGCTGTAAATGTTCCATCTCCATTCGACCTCTCCAAAACCACTTTTCTTGACCCAGGACTATAGCACATTAAATCGTCTTTACCGTCTCCATCAAAATCAATAGTTATAGCCTGATCATCACTAATAGTTGAATTACCATAGTAATTTGCAAAACTAAAGCCATCTAAACCATCCTTGAGAAAAAATACATTAGTAAAAGATCCATCTTTCAGACTTCTATTCAAACAAACCCTACCCAGGCCCGGACGAAACAATAATATGTCTTTTATACCGTCACCATTATAATCCAGCGAAATTATTTGGTCATTGTCAGCCCATAAAGTAAATGGACCTGAAATTATTCCATTAACATAAGATGATTCGTCTACGATGCTCTTTAACATACGATTGTTCTTAGGGACTTGTTGTAAATTCGGATCTTTTGCACAACTAAAGAAGGTAAGAAAAAAAATAATCCACAAAAAATCCAATTTATTCATACATCAAAATTTAATAAAGTACCTACTCTTACGATTTTTGGTTTTCTCGTCTTACTCTTTTAAGGATTTTCAGAAACCTCCCTTATTCTATGTTAGACTGAATTATTCAAAGGTTAAAAAACATCAAAACGCTAACTTCAAAGTTAGTTCTGAGGATATACTGTGTAGTATCAATTCTAAATGCTCGCTTATTTAATCACTACATTATTTTTTCGAATGATTTCGACACGCAATCAAGGCTAAAATCAACATCATTCAATTCCGTTTCTTTCTCAAATATTACAAAGGTGTGTTTGTTCAATAAATTCTTAGGATTAATATTGGTTTTTAGAAGTTCGGCATATACTTTTCGCTTATATGATTTAGGTATTTCTTTATGCTTTTTAATGTTTTTAAAATATCGCACATAAGAACTTATAAAGATGATAGGGTAGAAAAACAGAAAGAGTAACAGGGAACTCTTACTTAACCGTAAATATTTAATTTCCTTAATCTTAAACCCTGAGAGTTTTGCAATTACTCTTAATTTTTGTAAACCTACTAGGAAAATGTGTCCGTAATAAATTTCCTTAGTTACATTTTTGTCTGACATCCATATATCATCTATTTCGTTTGGCGGCATTAGTTTGGTGTTTTCACTTTCAAACAATAAATAGCTGAATTTGGATGCTAAATTGGAATACGAGGGTGTTGTAATTAGAAGTTTTCCATTCAGTTTCAAAACGCGGTTAAATTCTTTAAATGTCTTTGTTTGATCGCTAAAATGTTCAATGCCTTCTTGACATATTAGCATATCAGCATAATTATTAGTTACAGGAATTTTATCAACAATATCAGCACGCTTACACTCTATATCTTTTAGCATGAAATACTCAGGGAACAAATCATAAGCCTCAACTTTTGCACCATTCTCTAATAATATTTCGGTTGTAGCACCATTTCCCGCTGGTACGTCAATTACAATACGATTTCTTAATTCTTCCCTTATACCATCCAAATATTTTTTTACATAAAATTTTGGACTTTTGGGATTGTTCACATAGTTATCAATCATTTTTTAAACATTTTAATATGAAGTTAATTGTTTTTCTGATTATACAAAACCAGAAGTTGTTTTTTGTCGACTTATAATTTGTTAAAAAAAGTTAATTTAATTGATTCTGCTTCTTAACTACCTCAAAACAATAGGCATTTTATATGAACTGTTAGATTGAATCAATTATCATAAACTTACGCATACTCATTACAACCACCTCGTTATGGGTGCAGGAAAAACAAATTCAATTCTATTCAAAACTGCTAATTTCTGAATTGATTGAAATTTTAGGAACCCATCAAAAAATTTAATTGTTTTTTTGCTATGGTGATAGTCAATAGTTAACCAATAAATTTAGAAACGAACTCTGCATAGCGAATTGCTTTTGTATTCGTTTCCAAATTTTTTAAGCGATAAATTAGAAAATAAAGTTGCAACAACGAATATCATTTGTAATAATGATACTATTCAATCACCACTAACTACCAGATTGGTTGCCTTGTGCAAATGTATATAATTATTCATTAAAACCTCACCCTTATCATCACCCTCAAATCATTCTTTTGGTTGCTGCTGATTAGGTCGAGGCCTTGGCCTATTTCATTAACATCGGAGTAGTAGGTTTGTGACCAACGTAGCCAGCAATCGATACGGCTTGTTGGGCTTTATGTAATAAGAGTTTTTTTATTAACTCGGGTTGGATATCTTTGTTAAAAAAATAAAGTCTCTGTTTTCATTTAGCAGTTGTATTGAAGGTCTTGAGTTATGGCTCAGCCTGCCACAATAGAACGATGCAGATATGCTCCGCTAACCTATACCAAACCCAATGATTTTTGTGTTAGTTGTTTACAGTCTCGGGCAAACGCAGTATGGCTTGTTTTTTTGAATTAGTGCGGTTTAAAACCGCTATTTAAAAACGACGAAGTCGCAGACTTTGCCTAGCGGGGGCGAATTTATGCTCCGCTAAACTTTGTCACAATTGGACTTTATTCTTTATCGTTAAAATATTAAGCATTTAATCCCATTAACAACATTTAACCACCCTTCATCAATAATATTCCAAGTAATAATTGGTTTGCCATCAATTGGTAATGCCTTTAATATACCAAACGGTGCAGTATGCCAATCACACGGTCTAAGAATAATAGGAATTACTCTTGCTTCTTTATTTTCATGCCTCTTCATCGCAATTTCCATTTCAATACCCCAGCAAAAATCAGAATTAATAAAATTTACACTAATTAGTAAGATAATAATATTTGCAGAATTTATATTATCCAAAATGGATTGTTTCCATTCATCTCCTGAATCAATCATTTGATCATGCCATTGAAATAATTTTCCTTGACGTTCAAGTAATTTAATATGCGAGATAAAGGAGTCTTTAAAGTCGCTGTCCTTATGAGAATAACTTATAAATAATTTACTTTTCATTTTACATACTAAATATTTCAACATGAAAAAATATTAATTAGTATTGATAAAAAGCTATTACGGTGTAATAATTTTTGCAATTGCCTCATATTCAAAATATTCTCTTGTAATAATATTCTTTGAAAGTAGGTCATCAATATAAAATGACACCCTTTTTCGAATTTCAATATTTTTATTATCATCGAGATTCTTCTCTTTGGAGCTAATTAAAAGCTCAATTTTTTCAGCCCACCATTTTGCCTCAACCAATTTATAAAGACGTTTAGCCACTTCATAATAATAGTATGTTTCTTGACCATTCTTACTTCTCATAGTGGCAATCCACTCATGACTTTGGGCAATTCGAAAAAAATCTGAAGTGGAAACACCATCCATCATTGCAGAAAAAAAGAATCTTTCTGCATCTTCAATTTGTCCCAATTGAAAATAACACTGACCAATACTTAATGAAATTGAAAAGATTTCTCGAATTTCATCTGCTTCCTTAGCTATGTTTGAAGCTTCTTTTAGCAAAGGCAGAGCTTTAACTGGAAATTTTAAAGCAAGATAAACTTGCGCAATTCTATGTTTTGCATAACCAATACCTCTTAAGTTATCATATTTCAATGAAAGTGACAATCCTTCTTCTGCATGTTTAAGTGCAGATATATAGTCATTTGAAGATATATTACAACTAGAAAGGCTTCCTAATGCTATTCCTAGATGTCGATTAATTTTATTCTTTTCATCTTCATTTTTTTCATATATAGCAAGTTCTCTTAATCCTATTGTAGATTCTGAAATCAAAGTTGTCGCCAAGTCAAAGTTGCCAATTCTCCTATAAGTAGAGCCCAAATTTATTTTTAAATTACATTTGGCTATGATATTAGTTATGTCAATAAGTGCTAAAGATTTTTCATAATATTTAATTGCTTCACGCAGATTACCTTGTTCTTTAAAAATATTTCCAATGCAACTTAAAGATAAGGACAAAAATGTTTTATTGTTATTCTTCTTTGCAATATTGAATGCGTTAATATAATTCTGATAAGCAGCCGTTTGTGCTCCAGTTTTTTGTTGACATTTACCAGTCTCTATTAATAAGGAACATGTTGTATCTTCATCTTCGCTGACTTTTGTTCGTAGTAAACTTTCCAGATAAAACCTTGCAAGTTTATTTTGTCCAATTTTTATAAGTTCCTCTATTTCTGTTTTTTTTGATTTTATATTTAACAAATCAGAAGGCGAGTAAATTTCTCGAATAAAATTTGCACGTTTAACAATTTCCTCTCTAATAGATTTGTATAAATTATTTTTTCGACCATGATCATTAAAATCACTATATATACTTAATCCATAAGGTGGAAAAAAATTTAATCTTCTGAACCAAGAAGAATCATCAATGCTACAATTATAAGCTAAAACAGGAATTATTTCAAGTTTATTATCTTTAAACTTTTTTTCTATTATTGGAAATAGATGTGTCGTAACAAAATCTGAATCCAACCAAAACTGACTAACAATTAAAACTAAAATTCTTGATTCTTCAATAAATCTGATTATAGTCTTAATCTCCTCATCTCCCGGTTTAATATCATTCTCAGAATTTACATTGATTCCTTGAAGTTTAAGTCCTGAAAGATAACCAAGTAGTTCATCATCATTTAAAAAACATCTTTCCGATGAATGACAATGAAAAAATAAATTAATACTACTTGATTTGTTTTTTAATAGATCCATATTAAAAATCTTAAATAAAATCAAATACAATTTCATCCCACACACCATTACTAACACCACCAAGAGGATTTAAAGTTGTTTTAATAAATGGGCAAACGGGAAAAAATTCTTTATATTGAGTATTATATCTTTTGATAATAATTGGGCACATCCCATTGCAATCCTTATTTTCTTCAAACAGGGACTTATCTTTGGGTGATTCACTTAATATGTTTTGATTTTTAATGTTCCATGCAAAAATATTTTCATTTACCAGAAGAGGGCATCGGTAAACATTGCCGGAAGGGAATAAATTAAATGTATCATAATACTTTGAAGGACAATCTATGTTTTTATTTTTAATTTCTAGCACATATTTTAAAGGCATAAAACTTATCGGTGCTCTTAAAAATATTTTTGTCTCTTTTGCAACTGTAAGCCAATCTTTAAATTGAGTAATCCATTCTTCGGGAGATAAAGAAATATTTTTAACATTTTCCGTTTGATGATTAAGAATTTCAAGTCTATGAATATTTATTAAGTTAATATTTTTAGTCTCTGCAAACCTTACTAAAGGGTAGATGTCATTCATATTTTCTTTAGTAATAACTGTTGAAATTCGTATTGGTAAATTAAAAGATGAAGTTTCATCTATTTTCCTTATAACTTCTTCAGTTGCTCCTTTGAATCTATTTGTATCATTTATTTTTGGGTCTAATGAGTCTAAACTAAAAGATATATATACAACTCTTAGTTTGGTCAAATGAAACAATTGTTCCTTAGAAAGTGAACCATTAGTATGAACTATTAAATTGAATCCCAAATCTGAGATTGTTTGCGTAATAATATTAAAATTCTCTAATAAGGCGGGTTCTCCACCAACAAGAGTAACATATCCAACATTTAATTTTTTAAAAATAAGGAGATATTTTACCAACTCATTTAATGGAATGGAATATTTGTTTTTCCTACTCTTACTTGGTAAATAACAATAACCGCAAGATTTGTTACACAAAAGGGATGTACTACAAAACAGATGCTTTATTTCACTAAAATGTGCTCGCGATAGATCATTCATAATCCAATTTTAAAACTAATTACAATCAGAGATTATATTTTAGTTATTTTTTCTTTAAATAATTAACTCATTTATGACCTCACCAAGAGCACGACAGTATAACTAAAAACATATGTTAAACTCCACCCTTGGTCTCATTTACTCTCAAATATAAAGAATTAATCCTAATAATCAAAGGATTGTTTTTCCCCTATCTCCTTGATATAGATAACAACCACACCCTAAAACCTCACCCTTACCATCACCCTAAAATCATTCTTTTGGTTGCTGTTGATTAGGTCAAGGCCTTGGCCTATCTCTTTAACGTCGGAGTAGTAGGTTTGTGACCAACGGAGCCAGCAATCAATGCGGTTTGTTGGGCTATAGGCCAGCATTATGTAGGTGCGGATCCCCTTGGAGGAATAGGCAGGAACGGAGAAGGTGTAGAGCATATCGCTCTCGTAGCTGTAAATTCGGGTGTTCCACGAGTCGGTATCGAATATTGCAAACCGAAACGATACGGAAATTGGGTATTTGGGGTGGGTGTAGCCAATATCCTGCGAAAGGGCATAGCCACGTTCACGACCTGTGCTATCGTTACTAAATTCTGTGAAATCGAAGCGACTCCGAAGCATTAGCCGCTTATCGGGAGCGTAGGTTAACTGAACCCTTGCGGATTGTGAGATTTGGGGAATAACAACCACCATCCTATCGCATTCTGCGATATAGTTCTGCTCCGCTCTCTTTAATCTATAGCGTATCTGCCCTGTAAGCGTTGCGCTAAAGCGATATTCGGATTGTACTAGGTACTCGTGCCCTGTGGAGGGCGCATTTACCCTATACTTCAGCCATGGGAACGAGAAAATATCAACATACCCCGATAGGGTTAACCGTTTAATTGGAAACAGTGTAATGCCTGTGAATATCCCCTTCTCGTTGTATGCCCCGCTGCCCTCGGCAAATGCTGATGTGTAGATATTTGTATAGCCTCGGGTGTAGCTCCTGCCAAGTACCGAGAATTCTACTAATGGTGATAGTTTAAACAGCCCACCAATAAGTACAGCGTGTTCAGAGGTTTTTGGTTCTATGGCTGCTTCGCCAAAGAGGAGGTGATTTTTAATGTATCGCTGGAGGTTGAAGCCAATATTTGTTCTGCCTATGGGCGATGGGCTGTAGAGTTTGTACAGTGAACTATCAACCCTAAAGCCACCATCAATCCTAACATGCGAGATGGTTATTCCGCCATTTATCTTTCGCCCTTTGTAGGATATGTTACCTCCGGCAATCAGCTCGTCCAGTGCGCCCTTGCTCAATAACTCCTTTGGGGTTCGGTGCAACCCCGATTGGGGTAACGAGGTGAAGTATTTTTGACCATCAATTAGAGTATCCTCAGGGCTTGCATCAATTTTTTTGTATGAACCGAAGATTGTAAAATCAAACTTTTTTATTGGAATAGTCACACCAGCACCTCTCAGAAATATATTTTCATTCGCCGAGGAGTGCTTTACCAGCCCACGGGGTCGTTTTCGTATGCCTAGAGGGTTGGATGATTTCCCGGCAGACAGATTGCTCCAAAACGTTAATCCTTGCCCAAATTCGGCATCAAAATCGCCAACAACGAGTTTTTTTATCACCCCAACTTTTGAAAGGGTAAAATAGCCCGATAGGTAATCGAATCCTTTCTGATTTGCGCCCTTAAAGAATTGCTCTCCTGCATCCTTCTCCACTATCAACCCAAACGCTATTCTATCCTTGGCCTGAAAACCATAGCGAGTGTAAAGGGAATATTTACTTCCCAAGTATCTTGATGCTTCGGGTGTTGAAGGGTTTTTATAACCAGCCTGATTTTCGAGGATTGTGCTTGATTTTACACTTACCTCGTGTCTTCCATTTCTTAAAAGATATTTAAGCGGCTCTAAATCGTTAGGGTTACCCAGTTTAATGAATGGGGCAATTCGTTGTATATCCTCACGCTCAAAACCAAATATCAGCTGTAGCTCGTAAATACTCAATAAATTTCCGTTTGTTTGAATATAATCCCAAAGGCTCTTTACCTGAAAATCGGAGAGAAATGCCAATTTGGATAGATCCTCGATGCTGCACTGGTTAATGTTTAGTGGATTTTCGAACAGGTACATCAAATCCTCAACAATTGGAGTATAATCAATCTCCTGATCCGTTTTTGATGACATATCCTCAATAATATCGGATATCAGCTGCTGCGGATCAACCCCAACGCCCTGTGACCAAACCTTTTGCATAGCAAAAAGGAGAATCAGGATAAATGCGATTTTGTATCTATTCAGGCACATAACTTAGTAGTAGTTCCTTTTGGGAGAAAAATATTCGTGTTAGTTTCGATTTAATAGTTCACGCAAAGTCGCAAAGTTCGCGAAGAAGAAAAAACTAAAAGTTTTTTCCCTTTGCGTTGATTAATTGTCAACATTATAAGGTTCTCAATTTTTTCGATAAAACAATATTAGTATGTTTTTACTACTACTTTTCCTATAACCTTTAAAGAGGAAAACCTTAATTTCTTTGCGGCTTTGCGACTTTGCGTGCAAATCTGCTCTATTTTTAATCCAATTCTCATTTCTCAGGCTTATCCTGTTTGCTGGTTTTGCTATTGAATGTATAGGAAACCGATAGGAACGGGGTATACCCCAAAACTTCGTGGTAGGAGAATGCCAAATCGAAATCTACTGATTTTACCTTCCACCCAAGCCCGAATGCCAACGACATAGGATTCGAGGACATCCCCGCCCGAAAATATAAGTTTTTAGCGGGCGAATACTCAAGTCCCGTTCTGAAAACTGGGCTGGATTGGGTGTTGTCGTCACCTTGAAGGGTAATAAGAATGTATTTGGATGGTCTGTATGTCAATCCAATACCAAAAAAAGTAGCGAGTTTCTGATTATTCCCAAGCGACGAATGTGTTGGATTAAAAAGGTAAGCCCCAATCGCAACTTTTTCGAGAGGTTGATAGATGATTCCCCCTTCGGCGGTTAGGCAATTCGAACTGCCGTATCCTCCTGCTAATTGCACCGTGTGATAGTTAAACCCAACACCAGCAGCAATAGTCTTGGTAAGCATCATTCCATAAGAAAGTCCAAATCGTGATTGGCTGTACTGGCTGTAGCCAAAATGGGTAATAGCAATCCCAAAAGTTCCCGGTTTTACAGGAATACAACCACCCAACGAGCTATAATTGAGTTCCTTTACAAAATATCTATTCTCGTGGTAAACGCCAGCCCAGTAATCGCGCTGCCATCCCAACCCAGCCTGATTATTGAATATCGACCAAGAGTCCGTTAGGGCAATTGCGCTATTCCCCAAACCAGAAGCCCGTGCTCCAATAAGCTTATCGGGCTCTGATGAATATGAAAGTAGTGGAAAAAGTAGTGGGATTAGAAAAAGTTTGCTTGTATTGATAAAATCAAAAGGCTTAAATCTGGAAAAAATCATGCTAATTCACTTTATACTCAAACTTAACTTTAGATAATTCCTGATTTGCAGATATTACCTTTTTTGCAAGACTTTGCTTGAACTCAATCATTTGCTTTTGAACCTCGGGTTCGCCAGTTCCAATAATTTGGATGGCAAGAATACCCGCATTGCGAGCACAATCTAGAGCTACCGTTGCCACTGGAATTCCTGATGGCATCTGGAGAATAGAGAGGATTGAATCCCAACCATCAATCGAATTTGACGATTTAACAGGTACTCCAATTACTGGAAGTGGAGTTAATGCGGCAATAACACCTGGAAGGTGAGCGGCTCCGCCTGCTCCAGCAATTATCACTTTAATTCCACGGGTATGAGCATTGCGGGCAAAATCCAAAACCTGATCGGGTGTGCGGTGTGCCGATAGGGCATTCATCTCAAATGGAATCTTCATCTCATTCAGTATCTTTGCAGCCTCTTCCATAATAGATAAGTCGGATGCACTACCCATAATTATGCTTACTTTAGGATTCATTTTATGTTTTTTTAGGATTTTAAGATACAGATTTGTTAACAAACCACCAAATTTCAAAAAAAATAGTAATTGGAAGAATTTTTAAAAAAATGCAGAGTTCGTGCAATTTACATAAAGCAAAAAACCTGAATAAATTAGTATTATAACTGTTTAATTATCATAATGAAACAAATTAGATAACTCCTCTCGATTTTTATTTTGTCCATGAGTACAATAGTGCTTTTTTATTTAATATAACTAGAGTTTTATTCTGCAAATGGCACACACATAACATTATTGTTCAAAACATTTGTCAAAAAAGAAATTACAATCCATTCAAAAAGTACTCTTTGGTTACATGAAACCGATTAAAGACGATAGCTGCACTCGGAAGGTTTTCATTCACCCCAAGGATGAATGCCGGAGACATATCGCAAGAAATCTGTGTTATGCTTTCAGGTGTGCCCTTATGCAGCTTAAGGTCTTCATGAACGCTTCAACCACCTCATGATCTCTCCCCAGGGTGACAAAGAGCGTTCTCTTCTCTTTAAGGTCTATGAAGAGCGTAGCGTAATCATGACCCTTGCGAGCCGATGTCTCGTCAACACCGATGCTGGTTACCTGAGAGTAGTCCTCCAGATCACGGCACGTCCAGGTATACAGCTGCAGCATGTTCCATACCTTCTGATCGTAAGTGCTCATGAGTTTGCTTGCTTGGTGGATGGGCATTTGCTTGACCAGCTCAAGGATAAGGGCTTCGAATAAAAGGGTAAAACTGCTACTTATGCCCTCCCATGGTGTTTGAACCAAGCGTACATTCCCTTTTTCAACCCTAACTCGCGGCTCCCATGCGGGTAGGTAATACTGGTACTGGAAGAAGTTTAAGTGTTGCCAGATTTTTTTCACGGTATCGTAGGCTTTATAGCTGCCTTCAATGCCGTTCTCTTTGTTTTGGTAATAGAATGATGATCCCCGCTCAAAATCTATCCAGATGTCCAGTTTGCCTTGCTCTAAATCAAATTGTACTTTCATGGACGAATCATGGCTTTCCAATCATCAATGCCTTCGCAAATAAATCTTTCTGTGTCATTTGGGTATGAATCAAGTGTTATGTAAATTTACAAATAACATTTACCCATTCATTTTTATAAAGAACCAAAATCATTTAGTTATGGCAAAATCATTTATTGATAAAGATTTTTTGAGTCAATTAACATTCGAACCTTTAAACCCCAATAATTGGATGAAGTTTGTTCAACTTTTTGGGGCAAAGGGGGCTTGTGGGAATTGTTGGTGCATGTATTATCGCCTTAAAAAGGTGGATTTTGTTGAGGGAAAAACGGATGAAGGGAATAAAGAGGCGATGAAA
Organism: Bacteroidales bacterium; assembly: GCA_013141385.1. Taxonomy (NCBI): domain Bacteria; kingdom Pseudomonadati; phylum Bacteroidota; class Bacteroidia; order Bacteroidales; species Bacteroidales bacterium. The sequence goes on from JABFRB010000043.1 coordinate 13,978, forward strand.
AAACTTGTGATGGAAAATAAACCAACAGGAATCCTTGGCTTTTACGACGGACAACCAATTGCATGGTGCGCATTTGCTCCCAGAGAACACTTTTTAAAACTCGAAAAGTCACGAGTTCATAAACGTATCGACAATAATTCCGTTTGGTCAATACCCTGCTTTTTTATTGATAAAAAATTTAGGCGAAATGGCATTTCAGTTGAACTTTTGAAAGGCGTTATAAAGTATGCCAAAGAGAATGGTGTTAAAATTATAGAGGCATATCCAACTATTCCAACTAAAGAAGGTCTTCCCGATTCATTTGCATGGATCGGATTATATAAATCCTTTGAACGTGCAGGTTTTGAGATTGTAGATAGAACATCTAAAAACAGACCAATGGTTCGCTATTATACAGATAAGCAATAATTTCAGCAGGGACTTTTAAAATCAATAGTTCGTTAAAGTTTTATTATTGATTTGTAACATATTGTTTTTGTGATATTTTGTGTTTTCGTGATTTGGTGGCAAAAATTTTATAATAGCCACAAAATCACCAAGTCACAAAAATTCACCAAAAAGATTACCGAACCATTGTAAAATATTATAGCCAATTTTTACTTGCTTGATGAACCGTTTTTCTCTTTTGTTTCATAATATCTAAGGGCTAAAATAGAAATCCTGTAGCTGATATAAATTAACATTGGCCATGTTAATAACCAGAGTATTTGAGGTAAGTATATCATAAGTTTAAGGATAAATAATTTGAAATCAGATTATAACTTTTCATTATTCATTTTCCATTAATAAACATGTCCTTCGTTTTTCATCTCATCAGCATCAATCTTTTTACCATTGATTAACCTCCATGTATGCCATATATAGGCCAATACAAACGGAACAAGCAACGAAACAAAACTCATTACCGTTAGGGTAAACTTACTTGAGGAGCTGTTGTAAATAGTAAGCGAATTCTGCAAATTGAATGTTGATGGGTAGTACGCTGTATTATTATAACCTGCAACAAGAAATATCCCTAAAACAGTAAGAACAGTTCCAATGCCCGAGAACCAAATTCCTTTGGTGTAATTGGCTACTAATGATTTGAAAATTCCCCAAAGTACAAGCAGAACCCCAGTTAGGAAAACCGCTAAAACTATTGGCATTGCCAATAAATTGTGAAGATATTTGAATGATTCCATAGAAACATTCCCGTTTGTTGGATCCACCGCAAATCCATTGCGAAGAATTAACCAAATAACAAAGGTTAAAAAGAATACTAAGAATGGAATTGTGTTGATTAGTAATTGCTTTTTTGCTCTTGAAAAGATGCTCTCGCTACTAACGCTATTCATAAAATACAGAATTGCTAAAACCCTAGCAAGAAAAAAAACTGCTAATCCAAGCGATAGGTTATGAAGATTAAGCGCAGCCTCTAACCCATGCCATGGGGTTTGCCATGATGAGATTACGGGGTTTCCAATATTTGTTAAATTCATCTTTGTAACTGAGAATAAAGAACCCGTAAAGAATGTTGCCACCGCTGTTCCCAGTAGAATTGTTCCTAACAGTCCATTGATAAAAAGGAATACCTCAAAAGTGCGTTGTCCTAAAAAGTTGTTAGGTTTTGTACGATATTCATAGGATATAGCCTGAATTATAAAGCAGAAAAGTATTGCAATCCATACCCAGTAGGCACCACCAAAACTTGTGGAATAAAATAGCGGGAACGATGCAAAAAACGCACCACCAAAGGTTACAAGCGTTGTGAAAGTAAATTCCCATTTACGTCCAAGTGCATTTACAAGCATTGTACGTTCCGATTCGTTTTTACCAAGAGTGTAAATCAACGTTTGTCCTCCCTGAACAAAAAGAAGAAATACAAGCAGTGCTCCAAGCAGAGAAACAATAAACCACCAGTAATGCTGTAGTATGATGTACGTACTATCTATCATGATTAGTTTCCTCCCTCTTTTGGTCCAAGTTTAATTTGTTTAAACATAATTTTTAGCTCCGCTATAAGTAGAATTGTAAAGATTATAAAGAAAAGGAAGAATGTAACCTGTACCGCTCCAACTCCAATATTCGATACGGCGGCAGAAGTGGGCAGAATATCCTGTATAACCCAGGGTTGACGACCAACCTCAGCAACAATCCAGCCTGCTTGACTGGCAAGGTAGGCTAGGGGTATCATAAAGATTGAAGTTTTTAGTAGCCATCGTTTTTGTTCAAGATTCTTTTCGAGAATCAAGAATAAAATCAGACCAAAAAAGACAATAAATAGTAATCCTAGCCCAACCATCATCCTAAAGCTGTAAAAAACCAGAGGGACATTGGGAATGGTACTAGATGGGTCTTTAAGATAGCCGTATCCAAAATATTCAAAATTTTCGTTAAGGATATTCTTGTGGTAAGCCATCATCTCCTTGTTTCCTTCTGCTGATGAGGTTGTATAATCGGCAAGAGCCTGAATGGCTAACTTTCCTTTTTCAATTTTCTGAGCAGCGGAAGGAGCAACAACCTCTTTGCCATTTTTATTCTTGTAAGTGTATCCACCCTCAATTATATCTGTAATACCTGGGACAAAGGCATCCTTATCATGATATCCGAGAATTGAAAGCATCTTAGGAATTTGGATTTTAAAAATATACGGATCTTTATTGTCGTTATAAACCTTACCAGGTGTGGGAGCACCAATTACAATTAGCCCTACCCCTTCACTTCCTTTGTAAAGCCCTTCCATGGCTGCAAGTTTCATGGGTTGCTTGTGGGCAACCTCTATTGCTGAACCATCGCCAGTAAATCCTACAAATACTGATGAAATAAGTCCAAAAACCGATGCAATTATAATACTTCGCTTTGCTAAAAGGATGTGTCGCCCTTTTAACATATACCATGCGCTTATTCCAATTACAAAAACCGATGCAAGTAAAAAGCTAGATGTAATAGTGTGTAGAAATTTATTCACTGCCACAGGAGATAATAAAACCTCCCAGAAATTAACCATCTCATTTCTCACCGTGTCGGGATTGAAATGCATACCAGCAGGGTATTGCATCCATGCATTGGCAACTAAAATCCATAAAGCCGATAGGTTTGCGCCTATAGCAACAAGCCATGTTGAGATAAGGTGAAACCTCTTACTGACCTTATTCCAACCAAAAAACATTACTGCTATAAAAGTAGTTTCCATGAAAAATGCCATGATACCTTCAATGGCCAGAGGTGCTCCAAAAATATCGCCAACAAACCACGAGTAGTTGCTCCAGTTGGTTCCAAACTCAAACTCAAGGATTATACCCGTTGCAATCCCAATGGCAAAGTTTATCCCAAAGAGTGTCATCCAGTATTTTGTAATCTTTTTCCACTCCTCGTCCCCTGTTTTGACGTAGAGGGTCTCCATAAAGGCAATTATAAATGCCAACCCAAGGGTTAGTGGAACGAATATCCAATGATACATGGCTGTAAGCGCAAACTGGGCTTTTGACCAGTTGACTAGCGAAAGTTCCAAACTTTCAATCATATTTGATAACTATTTTTTATTCGTTAGCTGTTCAAGTACGTGGCGACTTCTATCTTCGTCGTTTTTAAAGTTCTTCTTTAATAAATCAGGAAAAAAGAAGAGTTTGAGGATAAAAAACATTATGAAAAGTTTGATGATTATGATTGTCCAAAGGGTCTTCCCAATGGTCATGCTTTTAAAACCATCATAATAAAACCGAATTATGGATTTGATTGGATTGTTCGACATTTTACTGTTATTTATATTATCAAAAATAAGGTTTTTATAAATACCATGGGCTAAAGGATTGTACTAAAATTATTGTTTAAACAACAAATGAAAGGTTAAAATGATTAGCAGGGTTAGAAATAAATTCAGAAAAGTTGATTCGGGGTAGCGGTTTGGCAAATTGAAAAGAAATAATCATTTTTACAATCGCTGATTTAATAATGTATTCATTGATTTTATTTTACTATGCCTACAGATAGAGAGAGAATTGAGCAATGGTCACTTGGTTATCACTTGTTGAAATCGTATCACGATTTTTTTTTCAAAATCTACTTTAATACAACTGTTGTTGGTATTAAAGATATTCCATTTGATAAAAGTTTGATACTTGCAGCTAATCATCAAAATTCGTTGGTTGACGCATTAGCAGTGCTCAGCTCCCGTAGATGGCAACTCGTTTATTTGGCAAGGGCTGATGTGTTCAAAACATCAACTTTAAGGAAAATTCTGACTTTCATTAAAATTATGCCTGTATACCGTATTCGTGATGGGTATCAGAATCTACAGCTAAATGATGATATATTTCGAAAAACTTTAGATGTTCTAAAAAACCATCGAGGTATAGGCATTCTACCTGAAGGTAACCATTTTGGACAACGTAGACTTCGTCCGCTAAAGAAGGGGATTGCCCGAATTGCATTTCAAGCCGAAGATGCTTGCGAGGGTAAACTGAATATTCATATAATTCCTGTTGGCCTAAATTATAGTAATTACGTTAATTTCAGGAGTAAACTACTTGTTCGTTTTGGTCAACCCATTGATATCAGCAAATATCTCGATTTATATCGCCAAAACCCAGCTCTTGCCTATAATGCCCTTATAGAGGAACTTGAGGTTGGGATGAAGGCTGAGATGATTCAGATTGATGATGAGGCGTACTATGATGAGTACGAGATGCTCAGAGAGATATTTACCCCAATGCATATCAAAGATAAAAAGTTGCCTAAACACCTAAACTCTCAGTTTGAGGTAGACAAAAAAATGATTGCTGCCGTTGATAAATTCAAAACAAATAGTCCTGGGCAATTTCAAAACCTAATGGACGAAGTTAAATCCTACTCAAAGCTGATATCTGAAACAGGTTTATCGTCCAATTCGATTCAAGCAAAAGGTATTAAACTTTGGAGTTTGCTGATAAAACTTCCATTACTTTTAATCACTCTCCCTCTATTTGTTGGTGGGTTTGTAAATAATATAATTCCTATTGCTGTTACTAACAAAGCCAGTAAAAAAATTAAAGATGTTCAGTTTATCAGTTCTATTCGGCTTGTAGTGGGAATGTTTATTTTCCCAATTATGTTTATAATTCAAACTCTAGTTTTTTGGGCAATATCAGGAAATGGGATTTATTCATTGTGCTATTTAATTAGCCTTCCGTTGGGAGCAGTTATGGCTTACTTATGGCGTAAATATGCTTTAAAGGCTATTGAAGATATTAAATGGGTTATTTGTAAGTTTAGAAATCCCGAAAAGACAACAAGGTTGATTCAACTTAATAATTCAATTTACAATACGATATCACCATCAATAGAAAAATAGTATCATTCCAAAATAAAAAAGAGACTTTAGTTGAAGTCTCTTTTTTTATTTTTATCCCCTAAAAAACAATGCTTTTATTATGAGGCTTGCCATTTTGGGATTCTCCTTTAAACGACGTGTTGAGTAGCCAAACCATTGCTTGCCGAATGGAACGTATACTCGCATTGTATGTCCTTTGCTTAATATAGATTTTCGTAATTCAGGGGTTACACCATAGAGCATCTGGAATTCATACAAGTTTTTTGGTACACTATGCTTTTGGATGAGTTTATATGCGCCATCTATCAAGGGTTTATCATGCGTGGCAATTCCGGGATAGACACCATTCTTAAACATAAAATCAAGATCCTCAAGGTAATGCTCATTCACCTCCTCGTATTTCTTATATGCTATTGCAGCGGGTTCAACGTATATGCCTTTACATAAGCGGTAGCTGAGGGGAACTTCTCTAGTATGGATGTCCATTAAGTCCTGAAGATCTTGCAAGGTGCGTTTAAGATACGCCTGTACAACCAACCCCACATTTTTAGGGAATTCTACTTTCAATCTACGATAAAGTTCTATCTCCATATCGGTACAAGGCGAATCCTCCATATCAACTCTAATAAAATTGCCATACGATGCAGCCTTCGCAACAATCTCGCGGATATGATTGTAGCAAACCTCCTTGTCCAAGAGCAATCCGAACATGGTTGGCTTTAATGAGTAATTCCCATCAATATTCTCCTTCTGAATTTTATCTATTAGTTCAATATACTCAACCTTATTCCTTTGAGCTTCATCAAGGGTTTTTATGAATTCGCCAAGGATATCAATGGTTACTTTAATTCCTTGAGCATTCAGCTCCTTAGATGCTCTAATTGCATCCTCAACACTCTCGCCAGCGATATATCGCTTCGAAAAAATCCAGATTAGTTTCTTAGGGAAATAGGGCAACATTGCTGCAATCATCTTATTAAACATCCCTATCAATTTAAATAGTTTGTAGTCAAATTCAAAAAATTTTTCCGTGCCGATACTTTTAACAACGGAAGGCAAAAAAGGTTTCAAAAACTTTATGATAGAAAATAATAAAAATAGCTAGTATGATAGATTAATTTAGAAATGTGCTAACTGTAATACTTCGGGGCTATCTTCTTATGCTCTTCTGTAAGTAGCTGATGCATCTCTTTCGAAATATCTGCAAGACTTTTATCCTTAAATGAATCGTAAGGTATCTCTGGTAGAACATGTATTACAAAAGTTTGACGGCCTCCAACCATGCCGCTTTTAGGAAGCGTTTCTAGCGTTCCGTTAATAACCACTGGAAGAATGGCAACCTCTGCTCTTTTTGCTATTATAAATGCCCCATCTTTAAATCGTTTGATAACTCCATCTTCCGAACGTGTTCCTTCTGGGAAAATAAGGATTGAACTACCCTGATTCAAATGGTTAACGGCTTTCTGCATCATCTCTAAAGCACTTTTAGGGCTATTCCGATCAATTGGGACATGTTTGTTAAGTCTTAAATTCCAACCTACAAAGGGAACTTTAAAAAGTTCACGTTTAGCTATCCATTTAAAATGGGTTAGCAAGCGATAGAGCACTACAATATCCATAGCGCTTTGATGATTGGAAATAATCACATATGTTTTCTTTTTCTTGATGTTTTCACCCCCCTTTATATTGATCTTCCAAAGTGGGTTTAACCAAACATATATTAACGCCCAGAAAATAGAATACCTATGTAGAACCCAGGTTCGTTTATCCCACCAAAAAGTCAAAAGCCAGATAATAAAATCAACTATAAAAAGAGGAAAACATGATATGATCATGAATGACCAAACTATTATTGAGTAGATTATCTGAACTATTTTGAGGAACGGATTTGTTCTCATATCAATGATTTGCTATTTTTGAAAATTAGATGCAACAAAAATAAGATAACAAAAAAAACTAAACAAGTATGCAGCCATTCAAATACGGACAAGTTATTGCCATGTGGTTACTCCGAATAACCCTAGCACTTTACTTATTCCTCAGCTATATTAACAAATTAAGTCCAATTAATTTTGAAAGCATTCGGTTTTATATTGCATTGGCATTTGTAATTTTTGCGGTTCTGCTGCTTATCGGAGGATTTCTATCAAAGCCTGGTTTGACCGTGATATCAGGCCTAATAATTTTCTTGCTCTCGGTTTATCAAATAGTTATTTCGTTTAATGGTCGAATTGATATAGGCTTAGCGATGTATCTTTTCCCTCTTTCAATAGGATTCTTTTTCTTATGTCAAGGGAATAAATAATTGTAACTATTTTTCTCTTTGATTCGTTATGCCTATATGTTAAATTTAGATTTTAATTAATGGGTACTTGGCATTGACTTTGTGTATTTATAACAAAATCATACTATTATGTTTAAACTATTCAAAAGGGTTAGTATACTAAAGCATATTTTACTATTTCTCTTTATTATGCTTTTGGCATTTTCAGGATGGAGCCAGAATGCCACAGAAAAAGCGGACACCATAATTCTTGTTAGCGGGAAAAAACTTTTGGGCAAAATTCACGGAGTATCTTCCTCAAAAGTCTCATACTACCCATTAAATAAATCGAAGATGGAGGAGTTGGCTCGGAAACAAATTCACAAGATCCGTTATAGTACAGGTAGAGTTGAGATGTTCAATAAACCAGCCTTTGAAATGGTTGCGGTGGGTGATTTTAAAACCATTGTTTTAACTGATAACCCAGAAGAGGTAAATGGTTTATATGAATTAGGTAAAGTTGATGCCCAATCATCAAAGAATGCTAGGGATGCCAAATCGGCACAGCAAAGTGCAAACATTCGACTCCAGAAAAAGGCAGCCAATATGGGTGCATACATGGTACTAATTAAGAAGAGAGAATCAAAGGGTGGTTATGGTGAAGTTCCCACACATCTCGTTGAGGGTGTTGCCTATGGTCTGGAGCCACCCAAAGAGCAACCGAAGAAATAGAGTGACTTTTTCATGCTACTCACTCTTTAAAGCATCAAAATATTTCTCGTAAAAACATAAACAAAGAGGCTGTCCAAGAAGTCAATTAACCGCAAGGTATTATAAGATTTCGCAAAGTTCGCAAAGAATGTATTGTTTAATGATTATTTGCGCTCTTTGCGTTTTTTTCTTCGCAGGCTCTGCGGTTAATAGTTAATCTTTTGGGACAGCCTCTTTTATTTATATCAAGAAAATGCTTTGTCTAAAAGTTAAATTATTTCTCAACAGGTATTGTAACAAGTGCATCCCCATTCCTTTCAATACGAACCATTTCTGGCAAATGTGCTGCGGCAATAATAGCATGTGATATAGCCGCACGGCTAAAAAAATCGATACGTGTAGCAATTGCCATTTTACCATCGCTGTCGAATGCAACACCAGCCGATGGGTGCTTGAACTGAACGGCACCAAAATGGATTAAATCGCCAATGCACCAAAGCTCACTGCCTTTCGATGAAAACGAAAATACCGTATGCCCGGGAGTATGACCGAACGCAGACAGAGCCTTAATGCCATCGCCAAGATCCTCGCTGGGTTGAAAAGTTTTGTATGAGTTTGCCGAGAGGTATGGAGTCAATATAGCCTTAATTTTTGCTGCCCGCTGGCGTAAATTTGCAGGTATCAAAGAAGAGTCTTGCATCCAAAAATCACTCTCCGTTTGCGATGCACGGACAATTGCATTTGGGAATAAACGTTTTCCATCAGGCGAAACCAATCCGCCGATATGATCAAAATGGAAATGGGTGATAAGTATAAGATCGATTTTGGAAGGATCAACCCCTGCATTTTTCAGCTGTTCCAAAAGATACCCCGAATCCTCGCCGGGATATTTTCCAACCCCAGCATCAACTAAAACTATATGGTTTGGGGTTTGCACAAGATAAGCATTCACTGGAGTCCATGCCGAGTCAACGCCCCCCGTTAAGCTAAGCGCATCTTTTTGGTCAATTCCCGAAAGGAGGGATAGCTTAAGGTACATTTGAGCATCCTGAAGCGTGCGAACTTTAACATCACCAACCACTATATCATGGTTCATATACTTAATTTGTCCGGTTGATATTGAGGTGAACATTACTATAGCCATAGCAGATAGAAATACATCTCGGGAAATAGTTTTTATACCCATTTTAATTCCTCCTTTAGTTTTTAATAGATCTAATTTTGATACAAAAATACAAACATTTTTGTGGCGAAAAATGTTTGGTGATTTAAGCAGATTGTCATAGTTAGTGTGAACTTGATGTAAGCATAACATATAGATCCTGACCATAGTGATAGATTATTACTTTGTCATGCTGAACGGAGTGAAGCATCTAAGATCCTTCGCTTCGCTCAGGATGACAGTTTACATTGAACTTACGTTAAAATAACAATTCTTAAGTAAACAACATTGATTCAGAAATCAGAATAACCCCATTAAAATCCTATCTACAGTTAGGTTTGGATTGATTTTTTCTAACCCAGCGGTTGATATTTTTTCTGCAATAGCATCAATATCATGAGGGCAATCAGTGAGCGTTTGCTCAATTTTTAAAAGATATTCTTTATTCAACAAATTTCCATTCAGCTTAACTTCACGAATTATTCCCTTATCAACGCTAATCATAACTCCTAAAATATTCTCCCCAATAAGAATTTCTTTATTCAATGTATAAGTAGGGGAGTAGCCAAAATTCCATTCCCATGTTGAGTACTTAGTATCTACTAACCCATTAATTATATTGATATCGTTGTTGCTAAGTTGATAGCTTTTGCTGCTCTTAAAGACTTGTTTTATATGGGTGGCAATTAAGTCGGCAAATTCGGTAATGGTAATTGGTTCTTTTAAAAACTCGGAGATGTTCGCAACTTGGCTTCGGATAGATTTTACCGCCTTATCGGAATAGGTATTCGGGTTGATTTTAATAGATTCATTCAACTCATCCAGATTCGAGGAGAATAGCAATGTTCCGTGATGAAGAACCCTGTTTTTATAAACATGCTCCGCATTTCCCGATATCTTTTTATCACCAACCCTGATATCGTTTTTACCTCCCAGTTTAGCACCAATGCTCAGTTTTTGAAGTACATCGATAATTGGCTGTGTGAACTTTTTGAAATCTACCAGATTTCCTTCCGAACCGTTAGCAATGAAGGTGTAGTTAAGGTTGCCTAAATCGTGGTAAACAGTTCCACCACCCGATAATCTACGGATAACATTAAGTTTATTCCTCTTTACGTATTCAAGATTTATTTCAGCCAGAGTATTTTGATGCTTCCCAACAATAATGGATGGTTCGTTACGATAAAGAATAAAAATGTCATCGGAAAATTTTTTTAGCAAATATTCCTCTGAGGCAATATTGAAGTAGGGATTTGTTGATGTTTGTTGAATTAGGAGCATATAAAAGTGCCTAGAGTTAAAAGTGCCTAGAGTTTGTAGTGTGTAAAATATAAAGTTTTCAAGTACTCCAAACTTAAGGCACTTTCTAACATGAATATTAAAGACCTAAATTACTCCAACCTCTTACGGTTGATGAAATGGCTTGCAGGTAACCAAATACTTATTCCAATCCCAGCACCAACAATTGCTCCGCATAGAACATCTCCTGGGTAATGAACACCTAAGTAAATCCTGCTATAAGAAACGAATGCAGCCCAGAAAAGGAGACCAATGGTAGCCCATCTGTTTTTGAAAAGAAATGATAGGAATACAGCAACACCAAATGTATTAGCAGCATGTGATGATATAAACCCATATTGACCCCCGCATTTTCCAACTAAATGCATTAATCCTTGCAAATCGGGATTATGGCAGGGTCTTAATCGGTGGAATCCGTTTTTAAATATACCCGAAGAAATTCGGTCTGTTGCTACAACAACAATAGTAATGGCAAGTAACCACCATAGCGTTTTCCATCCATATTTACGGGCAATAAAGTAGATTAGTAGCAGATAAAATGGTAACCATTGAATTTTCCCCGATACAAAAAGCATAATGGGATCCCAGAATGGGGAATTAAGACCATTTAGGAATAGGAATAGTTGAGTATCCAGATGTTGAATTATATCAACCATGAATTTATTCGTTATTGAGTTGCTCCCAGAGCAAATCCTTTAATTCGGTTATTCCAATGTCAGTTAATGCTGAAATAAAAACAGTTGGTAATTTAGGTAGATCTTTTTTAATGCCTTTCTTGAGTTCATCATCAATCAGGTCGCATTTGGAAATAGCAAGCACCCTTTTCTTATCCAACAGCTCGGGGTTATACATTTTTAGCTCGTTAACCAGTATGTCGTACTGTTTACGAATGCTATCGCTATCGGCAGGTACCATAAATAATAGCATTGAGTTTCGCTCAATATGTCTAAGGAAACGAAGTCCCAGACCTTTTCCCTCGTGTGCACCCTCAATTATTCCCGGAATATCAGCCATTACAAACGATCTGCTATCGCGGTAGGATACAATTCCAATGTTGGGAACCAGGGTTGTAAATGGGTAATCGGCAATTTTTGGTTTTGCTGCTGAAACTACTGATAGTAAGGTCGATTTTCCGGCATTAGGAAATCCAACTAGCCCAATATCGGCAAGTATTTTTAGTTCAAGAATAATGTGCCCTTCAATTTCCGGTTCTCCGGGTTGTGCAAATCTAGGGGTTTGTAAAGTGGCTGTTCTGAAATTCCAATTACCTTGTCCGCCTCTTCCCCCTTTCATCAGCATAACCAATTCATCTTTACTGGTGATTTCGCAGATTACCTCATCAGTATCGGCGTTTTTGGCTACAGTACCAAGTGGAACCTCAATGATGATATCCTTAGCATCAGAGCCAGAACAGCGAGCACCGCTCCCCGATTGACCACTTTCAGCAATGATATGCCGTTTATACTTGAGGTGGAGTAGTGTCCACATCTGTTCGCTACCCTTTAGGTAGATATGACCCCCACGGCCTCCATCTCCGCCATCGGGACCTCCTTTGGGGATGAATTTCTCCCTGCGGAAGTGTACACTTCCTGCGCCCCCTTTACCCGAACGACAGTAGATTTTTACGTAATCAATAAAATTCGATGATGCCATGGTTTCTTCCCTACAAATCTCTAGTAAATCAATTATAACTCTTTAATCGTCTTGCAAAGCCTTTCGAATATTTCATCGATGCTACCCATGCCATCAATTGCTTTAAATTTATTCTGTGCTTTGTAGTAATCAGCAACAACTTGGGTGTATTCGCTATATATTTTAATTCTATTTTCAATTACAGTTTCATTCTGGTCATCGGGGCGGGCCGAAATAAGCCCTCGGTTAAGCAATCTTTTAACCAATTCCTTATGATCAACCTCCAGAGCCATCATAAGGGTTATGGAAATGCCTTTGCTACTCAACATTTCATCGAGTTTTTGTGCCTGAATTGTAGTTCTAGGAAAACCGTCGAAAATAAACCCTTTCACATTTTTATGAACATCAAGTTCCTTTGCAATAAGGCCGATAACAGTTTCATCGGGAACTAGTTCGCCTTTATCAATGATTTTTTTTGCTTCCAGCCCAAGTGGAGTTTGGTTTTGAATTGCTTTACGTAAAATATCTCCGGTTGATAGGTGTTTTAAGTTGTATTTCTCTATCAATTTTTCGGATTGCGTTCCTTTGCCCGCACCAGGAGGGCCAAATAAAACGATATTTAGCATAGGGTAATTATTAGGATTTATTACTTTTGATTTATTCAACTATGGTGTAAATATCGGGTAAATTCCTTCCCAACCCATCATAATCAAGCCCGTACCCTACAATAAAATCATTTGGAATGGATTTGCCAATATAATCTACTTTAATGCTACCCTTGTAAGCATCTGGTTTAAATAAGAGCGTGGCAATAAGTAATTGTTCTGGATTTTTTTTTGTTAGTTCTTCGTATAGTTTTTGGAGTGTAAGACCAGTATCTACAATATCTTCAAGAATAATAACAGTGCGCCCTTCAATAATATCAGTTAGCCCAATAATTTCTTTGATTGTACCTGTTGAAGATGTTCCTTCGTATGAGGCTAATCTAATAAACGAAATCTCGCAAGGGAATTGAATACGCTTCATCAGATCAGCGGTAAACATAAATGCTCCGTTAAGAATTGACAGAAATAATGGAGGATTAGTGTTTTTAAAATCGTGGTTGAGTTTGGATGATAATACATCAATGTCCGATTGAATTTCTTCGGAGGTATAGCATAGCTTAAATTCTAAATCTTTTATTCTCACATTCTTCATAGTTGCATTTGCTTACATTCAGCAAAGGTATAAAATAAAGCGATTTGGCAATCGATTTTGGATTTGTTGAGATAGGAATTCATGTGTTATTCAGAATGTTTAATAGATATCGCACCTTTGGATATGGGCTTTGACGTTTTAATGAGAGAGACAAAAGACTAGTTGTATGTTAGAAACTTTAGGAATAAACTGATATTTCCCTGCAAATTTTAAGAAACGACTCAAATTCTTATAGTTTGATATTTAAAACTATTAAGTTTTATTTGGTGAAGAAGGATTTGGTTATGCCAAAGAATTTATCCAAATTCGTCTTCAAGTTGTGCATAGGTAGAATAATGAATTGATATCTATTTTTAACTAAAACATTATTATGCATTGTGTTATGCGATTTTTATTCCATTTTTTCAATGGTACAACACGTTAGGGAAAATTAAAATACGACTTAGTTTCTAGTAAATTAATTGCGGTATATTATTGGCGAAATTGTTTTGACATATGTCTTTAATAGAAATAGTTAGCAATATTTTGAAATAATTCAAAAATAATTATTTGTTCAAAGATTAATTTAACTCTCCCTTGCATCTATTCATTAGATATTATACCGATTAGATTGTAATCATGCTGATTGTTAGTGCTAAATATTACTAACTGATGCCTAATCTATATAAAATTTAATGTAAATACTAAAACACTATTGCCTTTATGGATGAACTGAGAAGTGATGGTTAATTTGTTTCGTTATGATAACGAAGCATTTAATACAAAATGATTTTTATACGACTATCAGCCCATTATTAAATCTACTAAAAGTAGACCGATCATCATAAATAGGTGCAATTGTTTAGTGATTGAAAACAGTAAAAAAGTAAAACCTTTACTCTACGGTTTTGGGGTTTGGATCAAACTCCCCTTCCCAACGAGCAATAACGGCTGTGGCAAGACAGTTCCCAAGTACATTAACGGAGGTTCTAGCCATGTCCATCAGTTCATCAATCCCAAGGATAATGTAAATAGGCCATGTTGGCAATCCGAAACTAGCCGCAGTTCCAAGTAATATAACAAGCGATGCTCTTGGAACACCCGCAACACCCTTGCTGGTAAGCATCAATGTAAATACAATTAGCAATTGTTTATCGATTGAAAGGTGTATCCCACAAACCTGTGCTACAAAAACAGTTGCAAGGGAAAGGTAGAGCGTAGTACCATCGAGGTTAAAACTATACCCAGTAGGCATTACAAATGCAACAATTTTACGAGGAACTCCAAATTCCTCCATACGCTCCATGGCAATAGGCAAAGCAGATTCTGAACTGGTTGTTGCGAAAGCAATGGTCACTGGTTCGGATACGGCTTTAATAAATCCACGGATAGGAATCCTAAAAAGTAGCGCAATAGGCAATAGAATTCCAAGCACAAAGATTGTAAGCGATACGTATAGCGTTGCCAACAGTTTAAATAGGTTAAAAAGTATATCGAGCCCCATGTGTCCAATGCTGTAGGCAATTGCAGCAAAAACAGCAAATGGAGCAAAGTACATAATCACTTGGGTGAATTTGAACATTGTCTCAGCAAGTGATTCGGTGAATCGAATCATCGGATTTTTGTGCTTATCTTTCAGCATAGCAACTGCAATACCAAATAGTATGCTGAATACAACAATTTGCAGCACCTGCCCTTCGTAAATCGATTTAGCAATGTTTTCGGGGAAAACATGTAGGATAATATCGCTACCCGTTACGGCTGGCACTTCTTGAATATTGGCCTGGTTTATTGCTTCTGGAATCTTAACACCTACACCTGCCCCACTCAAATTAATAGCAAAAAGCCCAATAATCAGTGCAAGTGTAGAAACAATTTCAAAATAAACTAACGATTTCCATCCCATTCGACCAACCTGTTTTAGGTTGGAATGACCAGCAATTCCAACTACAATGGTTGCGAATAAAAGAGGGGCAATAATGGTTTTTATTAATCGGAGGAATATCTTGCTAACAACCTGCATATTTATTGCTATCTGGGGTAAATCGTGTCCAAATTCTGCCCCAACAATCATGCTTATAAGAATCCAAGTAGTCAACGATTTACGGAATATAGCATAACCTACAATACCTATAATTGCTATCCACCGAAAAATCATAAGAACAGTACTATCTATACTGATAATATCATAGTGATTAACTAGAGTAAGAATTGAAACTACGAATAAAATCGATAGTAGAATAATTATATAGTAAGCTGGCACCTTACTATTATCCAATTTCTTTATATCGAGATTAGGAGAATTATTATTGTTTGTCAATTTGTTTAAATTTTAGTTTAACCTCAATTGCAAACATACTTAATAATTTTATTCGAGCAATTATTGAACCGTCCCAGTAATTTAATGAGAAATTATGTTTTGGGTTAAAATAAAAACGATTTCCGATTATTGCAATTACTATTGTTAATGCAATATTCTACTAATCACTGGCATTAGTAATAACATTAACGATAGACCAACCAGAATACCAATTGTGGACCAGCCAATGATATTGTTGATGGGTTTATTCACGTATTGCCCCATTATTTCTTTTTTATTTACCAATAATATCATACAAACTAAAACTACTGGTAGTAATAGCCCATTTAGCACTTGTGACCAGAGGGATATTTGAATTAATGGTGCATTTGGGAGAAGGATGATTCCAGCCGCAATAACAAGAATACTTGTGTATAAGGTATAAAATTCAGGTGCTTCTTTCCACTTTTTATCAATCCCCGCTTCAAATCCAAAGGCTTCGGAGATGTAAAAAGCGGTGGCTAAGGGTAATATTGTAGCAGAGAATATTGAAGCTATAAAAAGTCCAAATGCAAATACTTGAGAAGCAATTCTACCTGCCAACGGTTTTAGTGCTAATGCAGCATCCTTTGCCTCATTAATCTGAATACCATTTTTATGAAGAGTTGAAGCGCAAGCAACTACAATAAAGAAGGCAACAACAACAGTAGCCGTACATCCAACAACGATATCAATTATGGTGTACTTATAATTCTTCATCTTAAGCCCCTTCTCAATTACGGACGATTGCATATAGAATAGCATCCATGGGGCTATGGTTGTACCTACGAGTCCAATTATCATCGCAATACTGTCCCCATTTACTTCGAACTGAGGACGAACTATTGCATTGCCAATTTCACCCCACTCAGGTTTACCCATTAATGCTGAAACAACATACATCAAGAGTGAAATGCTAAAAAGCAAGAAGATACGTTCGGCAATTTTATAGGTTCCTTTTACAACTAATAGCCACACAAGCATTGCAACAATGGGTACGGAAATATACTTGCTTACCCCTAAAACCTGCATACTACCTGCAACTCCAGCAAATTCGGTGGTTGTATTTCCAATATCACCAATTAGAAGGCCAAAAAATATAAAAAAGGTAATCTTTACACCAGCATTTTCACGAATTAAATCGGCCAAACCTTTCCCAGTAACAACGCCCATTCGTGCATTCATCTCCTGAATAACAATTAGGACAATAAACGAAGGGATAAGAGTCCATATTAGGTTATACCCATAAATTGCACCCGCAACAGAGTAGGTGGTGATTCCTCCTGCATCGTTATCGACACTCCCTGTGATTATTCCTGGGCCTAGAATTGCAAGAAAAACTGCTAGTCTCCTGAAAAATCTTTTATTCTTTATCTCTAATGTCATCCCCTTTTACCTTTTGAAAGTTCTACGCTTATTCACCAAATCCTCAACAACGTCATCAATAACAACCATTCCCTGTAGGATGTTATTTTTATCAATAACAGGAATTGCAAGGAGGTTGTACTTCGAAATAATCTCAGCAATATCATCAATCCCTTGATCATCATAAAGGTATATGGGTTCCTCTTTCATAATCTGGTTGATTGTTGTCTCTGGTTCGGAGACAATCAAATCGCGAAGCGTAAAGAAACCAATAAGCTCATCATTAGCATCGGTAACAAAAAGATTATATAATTCAACAGCCTCAGGTTTTCTGTGACGAATCTCCTTTATAACATCATCTACAGTTTTTGCTGGGTTGTATGCAAGAATTTCGGTTGTCATAATACTGCCCACGGAGTCGTCCTCATATTCAAGCAGTTCGCGCACCTCTTGTGACGATTCTGCCTCCATCTCCTTTAGCAAACTTTCGGCCTTATCATCTTCTAATTCATCAAGGATATCGGCAACCTCATCGGCGGGCATCTTCTCAAGAACGTCGGCAACTTTGCCAATTGGCAAACTTTCAACCAGATGGATCTGTGCTTCAGTTTCAAGTTCTTCGAGCACATCAGCAGCCTGTTCCTCATCAAGTGCATTGAAAAGGGTTTCGCGTGATGGTCTGCCAAGCTCCTCCATAATATCTGCTAAATCCGATGGGTGGAGGGTATTAAGTTTTGAGTAAACCTTGGATAGTTTAATGCTATGACTGGAGAAATCGATGGCCTGCACATCATCCCATAGGATGAATTTTGCTGGTATGCTGATTCCTAAAAGTGATAGGATGAACTTAATGGGTTTTTCAATGTCAATTCTACGGAGTAACCCTTCAATCCCAATATCAACGGCAATGGCAAATGTACCAGCAGGTAAATCAACTAGTCTGATATCGTTAACCCTTACAAGTTTTCGCCCGTTGAGGTCGACAATCTGTTTGTCCAACATTAATTGCGCCAGGGAGAAACCGTTGTTTCTTACCTCCTCGGTTAATTCAACCAGATTATTGCACTTAACGGTAAGTCGCCCCTCTATTCTAAACACATCGAAAAATTCGAATGAAAAGAATTTCACGCCCTTTTTTGTTTTGACTTTAACGCCAATAACCTTGGGCTTATCGGGAATATCGTTAGGGTTGGCTGTAAGAGTATCAACCATTAAATCCTTTACAATACCAATTTTTTTACCTTCGGCATTGTAAACCCTTTTTCCAATAATACGGCTTAAATAAAAAGTTGAAAGATTTGCCATATTCACCTCCTAATTTTTTACACACAGAAGGCGGATTGGCTTAAAGCAAACTACCTGCCTGTATGCGGGTTAATAATTTGTATCGCAGGGTCGTCGTCCATATAAATTTTAATACTGATTAGCGTTGCAAAAGTAGGTCTCTCTTTTTATTATCCAAAAAAAAAGCGCAAAATTTTGTTAAGAAAAATGAACAGTAAAAACGGGAAGTATATGTTTTTAATTTGTTTGCTGATTAAACTAACAGGTGTTCAATTTTATCGGAAAAAATAAATCTATTTCTAACTGTTTTTATAGAACAAGATTTATAAAATAGCACAACCCATTTATTCAACAACCATCATTTAAACAGTGAATATTCAAATAGGTTCTAATTTATTTCCGTTAATCTACAGATCATTTGGTTGTATTAAATCCCATTTATTTCCATAAATATCTTTGAAAACAGCAACTCTTCCGTAGGATTCATCGGATGGTTCCCGTTCAATAACGATTTTTTGTTCGATTAAATTTTTATAATCCCTCTCGAAATTATCAGTGAATAGGAACAAGAAAACTCGCCCACCAGTTTGGTTGCCAACTCTATCTATCTGCTCTTTGTCCGATGCTTTTGCAAGAAGTAAGCAACAATCGCCATTTCCATTTGGTTTTATTCGTACCCATCGTTTTGTTTCGCTCAGTTTGGTGTCCTCAACTAATTCGAAATTTAGTTTTTTAGTATAGAACTCAATTGCTTCATCATAATCTGCCACTAAAATTGAAATATATGCTATTCTCTGATTCATCGTTTTTTTTAGATTAAGTATTGTGTTTATCATCGTTTGGATAGAAGTTCAAACAATGGTTGATTAATATAATAATTCCCTGTTCCTAGTTTTTCTTTTCGTAACAGTCCATCCTCTGATAGCTTATTTAAATAATTCGCAGCTGTTATTCTTGAAACATTTAGATCCTTAACAACAAACTCAATTTTGGTATAGGGATGTTTAAAAAGGTTATTCAGTAAATCTTGACTATAAAACTTGTAATTTTCTCTTAATGTGTGCTTGTATTTCATCATCAGATCACGGATTTGAATGATTAATGTTATGGTCTCTTTTGATGTTTTTTCAACTCCGTGAATCATAAAAAGCAGCCACTCCTCCCAACTATTTTCGTCTCTAACCTGCTGCAACAACCTATAGTAATCAGTTTTATTCTTAATTATATAATTGCTCAAATATAAAATTGGTAAATTCTGAAGGTCTTGAATAAGTAGGTATAGTATGTTAATTATTCTTCCTGTTCTCCCATTACCATCATAGAAAGGGTGAATGCTCTCGAACTGGTAATGAATTATAGCCATTTTTACCAAGGGATCGTAATCGCACAATTCATTTTGGTTTATAAATTGTTCCAAATTTGTCATTAAACGACTTATTTCGTCAAAATCTTGTGGTGGTGTATAAATGGTTTCGCCAGTTACAGAACTTTTCAGAGTAGTTCCCGGCAGTTTTCTAAAACCAGCTTTATTGCTTTCCAACTCTTCCTGGATTTCAAGAATAATTCTATTGGTAAGAAGTCCATTTTCTGTAATCAACTCAAATCCCTTTTTTAGAGCAGATATGTAGCTCTGCACCTCTTTTGCATTTAAAGAATTAAAACCCTCAAGATTTAATTCAGATTTATACAAATCATCGTGCGTAGTTATAATGTTTTCAATTGCTGAGCTGTCCTTTGCTTCCTGTAATCCAAGAGTATTTAGTAGGATAACCTGATTCGGAATGGTTGTTGCAATTCCTTTCAACTCTGCCAATGCGGCATGAGCCGAAGGTAAAGATTTCAACACTCTTTTGGTTTCTATATCAATCTTTAATGGAAGTTCGGCTAATTTCCAATCTTCGTTTTTCATTATGTAAAGATTTTTATCATTTCTTTACAAACATACACCTATTTGTAAAGAAAATCAAATTTTCTTATCATAACATCCTTGTAATGTATAATTTTTAGATTTTTTTATACAGAGTATGTTAAAGACAAATCTTATTGGAGGTAGTCTTTCGATGAAAGGATACTATCTTTTCCTTGCTTTTGTAAATGGTATTAGCATTGGCACTTCGCGTTGATATGCGATATATGAATCGCCAAATTCTAAGATAAGTTTATCCTCTTCGAGTTTTGTTCCAATAATAACGTAAATGGTAAGTATTGTATTCGCAACCACATCGCACATTCTATGTGTTTGGCACCACAAATAAATGATTAAAGCAAGATACATCGGATGTCGCATAATGCCGAGCAAGCCGTGCTTTTTTATTTCATTGGTTGAATCTGTTTTTGCTTGTTTACCGAAATTCAATATTTGGCGTATTCCAAAAAACGATAATGAATCATAATCGATGAAAAAAGCCCAGAAAAACAATAACAACGAACCAGTAGTGAGTACATATCGAATAATACTTAACACGGGGGTGTAGGCTATAATTACTTCACTCTCGAATTGTGTAGAATAGTTAAAATGGAATAAGCAGAATTATTGAAATGAGTATGTAAAATAGCCGATAAAAAGCGTAGTACTTTTTTAATAACCTACTCATCAGATTGGTAAACCTGATGCTGATTAGATAGCTATGAAGTGCACAGTATGCTATCCATAATACTGAAAACATAAGGTATTTCATATCTAAAGTTTTAGTTTGTTGTAATGTTTGATTATCCTGAAATCTGCATTATTGGGTTTTAACCATTCAGTTGTACGATTATTTCGTACAACTTAGAAAACCCTTCTGAATAAAGTTTTTTTTAAGATCACTCCAGTACCTTTAGGGGTTTAGCTCTAGGTCGACACACATATTATTTTTTCCTTATCCCTTTAACTTCATATTTATCATACATACCATTTAACCCTAATTCAATTTTTATAATAATTGTATCTAATCCAACAAAATAACCTTGAAAAAAATTACGCCCACCCAATGGATAATTTGTCTGTGATAAAACTCCATCCAATGAAACAACAGGGTACATTGTTTGTGTTATAAAAACATTATCTACTTTACCCATTGTATCGTTTCCGAACTTAATGGCTAATCTATTGGTATCATATAACCCAATATTTGAAGTAGTTGTTTTAGTACTAAGAATTGTATTTCTCCATCCATTTATACAATCCGAGGATAAATCATAACACATGCCAACACTGCTTTTAGTTGTTGTGAAATTGAATAATCCAGTATACTGTTTTCTAAAATTCCCATTATCGGAATCATTCTTTTTATCACAACCAAAAAATAAAAAAGGAATTAGAATTATTAATTTTTTCATATTATATAAATTGGTATTGCTTTTTTGGTTCTACTCCAGCACAGGCTAAAAATCTGCGCTAGCTGGGGGTGCATTGGTTGCTGTATTTTATTGTATTTTTCATCTTAGTTTCTTTAAATCTATTTCACCTATTTCAATATCATGTTTTCTATTTGTAGGGAAACTAGTAAAACCAGGCCTTACAATATCAGTTCTAGTCTCATGATGATATGCAGATAAAATCCCAGTTATTAAAAATTGAAGTCCAAAATGAAATTCATTTTCATCCGAATGATTAAAACCCAAATATTTTGCTTTTTTGTCAAAGTTATCCTCACTATTTGGTCGCTTTTTAAATATTGAAAATGAGTCCAATGAAATTATCTGACCTATACACCTATCGAAATAATCATCTGTATGAATTTTCTTTATTTTGGCAAAAATCCATTTGCATCTATCGTCAAAACTCTTGTCTATCTTAATTTTATTTGAGAATGAAATTAAACAAGAATTAGGACTTCTAACTATATTTTTTTCTCTGTTTTTAAAACTACATAATTCAACTGCTTCTGCTAAAGATTTTAATTCATCTTCAAGTTGGCTCTCATATAGATTTTTCTTAACCGAGATTATTGAAATAACACCCTCAGGTGGAACAATTACAAATTCCTCAAATTGCTCATAAATCGGATAATTCGTTGAATCATATACTATAATATCAAGTTGAGAACTATGTCTGTCTACTTCATCATTACGTCGAGTCCTATCATGGTCTCCTACTTTTGTAGCTGGTCTCAAAATGAATCCAGAATATGCTCTTAAGTTTTTTGGTAAATGTTTATTCAGGAATGACCTTAAAATACTTTCAATATACCGACCTTCCTCCGCAACATGATCAGAACCTGTCTTTTTCTGAGATGGAATCAAGGTTTCAATATTTTTGTAAATCGCAAGAATTGATTTTGTCTCTGCGTTAAAAAATTCTCTAACTCTTTCTCCTTTCATGATGCAGTGAGTGTCTTGTTAATATTACAATAAACTAACCGTTAGCGGTTGGCATTTTGGTTCTTCTATGATGTGTTGTTTCAAATTTCGAAAATTGTCTCCTTAAATATTTAGCCTGATTCTCTATTTCAGGAAATAAAGTACTTTCATTAATTCCAAGTGCATCAAGATCATCAAGTAATTGCCTTTTACATTTCTTATCCGTTTTCAGGTTAATTCCGTTTACTTCTAAATTCAAAATCCAATCACTTGGAATTGTGGCTGGGTCTTTCTTAGAACCATTTATACCAAAAATTAAAAATGCTCCATTCTGTTTTAATATTCTATTGTTATTGAGTTTAACTTTAACGGCTACAACTCTTGCAAAGTCCTGATGATAAATTACTGGAAGAAATTGTGGCTTTTCTTCTCGAATTTCATGTAGCAAATATTGTATTGGGACTTCATTGTTAAATGCTTTCGTTGTTGACTTTTCAAGAGAGTCGATTTCAAAATCATAAGGTCGCTTTGAAATGTTTGCAAGTATGCTAACGGTGTCGCTGTCATAGAATTTTATGTCAGTTTTAGGTATTTTGAAAACTAAAACTTCACCATCTGCCTTATCAGCTAACTCATTGCATGCGAAGTAAAGTGCAACAAGCGGATTAGTTGTAATATCAAGAATCCTTGTTGGAATACCATAATGCTGCATTTTTACTAATTTTTCCAACGCTGTTTTTTCGTTAATGAAGTCATTGGGTGTTCGAAGAATGATTTCTTTAAAAAACCTATCTTCATTTCGAATAAATCTTCGTCTATAAATGCTTGGTTTTAGTTCAAAATCCTTATCAGAATGTCCACGATAATAATATTCGTAGTTATTGGATTTCGAAATCTTCTGCAGTTGGGTGATAAAATCGAGTATTTTTTCTATAGCCATTATTGATGTTTTAAAATGTGATAAAGGTTCATTTCTTTTGAACTTAATATGCTTGCCCCTAACTCTTCAGACCCATAAACCCAAATTAAAAGTCCAAGTCCGATATTCCAATCCCCTTTACGAAATTATAAATAATTGTTAAACAACCAAATAAAAAAGGGTTGGAAAATTCCAACCCTTTTTAGTTATAGAGATTAGTGATACTACAAATCCATAAGGAATTCGTACATCTCCGAGGCGTTTTTGTTTTCGGGATCGAGTTCCATGGCTCTTTTGAAATGAACTTTGGCTTTTTCGTAGTTGAAGTTTTTCATGTAGGTGCGGCCTAAGTGGTACAGCGCGGAGATATGCTGATCACAGGTGGAGCAGCTGCTCAAAAGCTTCTCGAAATGATCAATTGCTTCATCGTATTTTCCTGCCGATTTTAGGGCAACGCCCATGTAGTAGTTAGCCATTTGCGTTTCGGGGCAGTATTCGAGTAGCTTCCTATACGATTCAATGCTCTGCTCCTCCTTCCCTAGGTGGTAATAGCATAATCCTAGCCAGAGGTAGGTCATTGGTAGGTATTTACCCGAATCGATGATTTTATTAAATACTTCAGTTGCTTCGATAAAAAGGGTGGATCTGTACAGAACAACTCCCATCCTATACAAAACATATGGACTGTTAGGTTTAATATCGAGCACTCTTTTATAGCAGCTGATTGATTTAACCATCTCGCCAAGTATGTAGTAAATATTGGCTAACTCCATCAAAAGATGGATGCTATCGGGATGCTCTTTCAGGTTTGCCTCAAATTGTTCTGCTGATTCTTTTAAATTACCCTCGAGTAATAAATCGTATGCTTTTTCAAGTCGTTTATCTAAATATTGGTTCATAGTTTTTGTATATTAGATTAAGTTAATTCCTGACGGTTTACAATTGGAACATAATCCTGTTTTCCGAAAACGCTCTTAAATGCAGGGCGTATAATTCGCTTTCCAGAGAATGTTAACTCTTCGATACGGTGTGTACACCATCCAGAAATTCTCGCCATTGCGAAAAGAGGCGTGAATAGCTCCTTGGGTATATCGATACAGGAATAAACAAAGCCAGAGTAAAAATCAACATTTATACATACAACTTTAGTTGATTGTTCGCCCTTGAATATTCTAAATACCTCTGGTGTAATACTATCGACCAGTTCATAGAGTTGGAATTCGTCCAACCTGTTTTTCTCAATTGCCAGCTCCCTTGCTTTCTCTCTTAGGAGTGCAGCACGAGGATCGGAGATTGTGTAAACCGCATGGCCTATGCCATAAATCTTCCCAGTTTTATCGAATGCTTGTTTGTTCAATATCTTCAAAAGGTACTGCTCAACCTCTTTTGTGTCTTTCCAATTGGTTACATTCAATTTTATATTATCCATCATGTCCAAAACCTTCAGGTTGGCACCACCGTGTAAAGGCCCTTTTAATGATGCAATTGCCGATGTAACTGCTGAGTATATATCCGTTTCGCTTGAGCTGGTCACCCTCATTGTAAAGGTTGAGTTATTCCCCCCACCGTGCTCTGCATGAAGAACAAGTGCTAGATCGAGCAAATCCGCTTCAAGTTTGGTATACCTTGAGCATTCCCCTTTTACCATATATAGGAAGTTTTCGGCAACGGTAAGATCTTCGCGTGGATATCGGATAGATAGTGTTTTCCCTTGGTAAGCATGGCTAAACGCTTGATATGAGTAGGCAATAATTGATGGAAATTTTGCAATGATATTCAGGGTTTGCGTAATCATGTTGGGGAGAGAGATATTATCTGCCTCGTCATCGAGAATGTAAAGTCCTAGAACAGAACGGGCTAACATGTTAAGCACATCCTTCCCTTTCATCGAGAGTATCATATCCTTAATAAACGAATCAGGAAGCGCTCTTAGGTGAGCCATGTGAGCGGAAAACTTTTTGAGTTCCTCCTTGGTTGGGAGTTTTCCTGTTAGGAGCAGAAATACCGTTTCGTCGAATCCATGGCGATCCTCTTTCTGAAATCCTTGGGTTATATCCTCAATATTAATTCCTCTATAAAGCAACCTTCCAGGGATAGCCACAACCTTATCATCCTCCTTCTTGTACCCTACAACATCTCCAATATTGGTTAATCCGGCTAATACACCTGTACCATCTCTATTCCTAAGGCCTCTTTTAACGTCAAACTTCTCGAAAAGTTCTGGATCAATTTTGCATGATTGTTTAATTGAATCGCTTAGCTGAGATAAAAACTTTGTGTCTTCCATAGTACAAGGGTTTGAATGTTATGATTTGATGTGAGATATAATAGCGTCTGCAAATTCAGAGGTTTTAAGCAGGGTGGCATTATCCATTAATCGGTGAAAATCGTAGGTAACTTTTTTGCTTAGGATTGCTTGCTCAAGTCCGCTATAAATTTTCTGAGCAACTTCGTTCCATCCAAGGTATTCGAACATCAATGCACCTGAAAGGACTACTGATCCTGGGTTTACTTTATCCTGATCGGCATATTTTGGGGCAGTTCCATGGGTTGCCTCAAATATTGCATGACCCGTTTCGAAATTGATATTTGCACCGGGGGCAATGCCAATACCGCCAACTATGGCTGCAAGGGCATCGGAAATGTAATCGCCATTGAGATTCAGAGTGGCAATAACCGAGTACTCTGCGGGTCGGGTAAGGATTTGCTGTAGGAAGGCATCAGCAATTACATCTTTTATAATCACTTTGCCCGAAGTTTCGGCTTGTTTTAATGCATCATTTGCGGCTGATTCGCCTTTTACTTCGGCAATTCTCTTATGCTGATTCCAGGTAAATACCTGATTGCCAAATTCCTTTTCGGCAAGGGCATAACCCCATTTCATGAAAGCTCCTTCGGTATATTTCATGATATTCCCTTTGTGAACAAGGGTTACAGAAGGTAGTTTTTTGCTGATAGCGAATTTTATTGCCTGCCTAACTAATCTCTCAGTTCCCTCAAGCGATACTGGTTTTATCCCAATTGATGCGGTTAAGGGAAATCTAATCGATTTTACCTTCATCTCATCAAGTAGAAATTTCTTTATTTTCTCGGCTTCGGGTGTGCCGTGCATGTACTCAATTCCAGCGTATATATCTTCTGTATTCTCCCTGAAAATATGCATGTTTACAAACTCAGGATGCTTTACAGGGCTAGGAACTCCTGCAAAATACCGAACGGGCCTGTAGCAGGTATACAAATCTAATTCCTGACGCAGGGCAACATTCAACGAGCGCATTCCACCACCAATGGGTGTTGTTAATGGTCCTTTGATACCAACCAAGTATTCCTTGAAATCGGATAAAGTCTCCTCTGGCAACCAACTTCCAGTTTTATTGAAAGCTTTTTCACCAGCAAGAACTTCTCTCCACATTATCTTCTTTTTCCCTTTGTACACATTTTCAACGGCAGTATCGAATATTCGTACGGATGCTTTCCAAATATCAGGTCCTGTTCCATCCCCCTCAATGAAAGGAATTATTGGGAAATCGGGTACAGTTAAATTACCATTGTTTACTTTTATTTTTTCTGCTTGCATAGGGTTAGGATATTTTGTTTTTTTATTGCTTTTTGCTTGTGTTATATTGAGGTAAAAGGGGCTATAACAGAGTGGTGTCGTGGTTTCCCCTCCTTTTTTAAGGAGGGGGTAGGGGTGGTTTGATATTAGTTTTTATAGTTAACATACTCGTTCACAACTTATTTTCACTTGCCTCTCTTATCAAATTCAAAGCACTTCCTGCCTTAAACCACTCAATTTGCGATTCATTATAGGTATGGTTTGCAAGGATTATCTCCTGCTTTCCATCTGAGTGGTTTAAAACAATTTTGAGCTGATTTCCTTCCGAGAAATTGGCTAAGCCAGTAATATCGAGCCTATCGCCTTCCTGAAATTTGTTGTAATCATCCTTATTTGAGAATGTGAGTGCAAGAACGCCCTGCTTTTTCAGGTTTGTTTCGTGGATACGGGCAAACGATTTCACTAGCACCGCTTTAACATTTAAAAATCGGGGCTCCATTGCAGCGTGCTCTCTCGACGATCCTTCTCCAAAATTCTCCTCGCCCACTACAATAGAACCTAAGCCCGATTCTTTATAATACCTTGCAACCTGAGGCACTGCCTCGTATTTCCCCGATATCTGATTTAAAATGCAATTTGTTTGATCGTTAAATGAATTTACTGCACCAATCATGTAGTTATTCGAAATATTATCGAGATGTCCTCTGTATTTTAGCCAAATACCTGCCATTGATATATGATCGGTGGTGCATTTCCCCTTGGCCTTAATTAGCAATGGCAAACCTATATAGTCCTTCCCATCCCATCTCTGAAATGGTTCGAGAGCCTGTAAACGCTCGGAATTTGGATCGATTTTTATTGATATATTACTTTTATCCTTTGCAGGATTTTGGAATCCGCTGTTGATATTTCCGAAACCTTGAGGGGGAAGATCAAACCCTTTGGGTTCACTTAGTTTTACCTGTTCTCCTTCGGCGTTGATTAGGGTATCGGTTAGTGGGTTGAATGTTAAATCTCCAGCAATTGCAAGAGCAGTAACTATTTCGGGCGATGCAACAAATGCATTGGTGTTAGGGTTTCCATCGGTTCGTTTTGCAAAATTCCTGTTGAATGAGTGTATTACAGTGTTTACCTGTTTTTTGTCAGCACCTTCCCGATCCCATTGCCCAATACAAGGTCCACAGGCGTTAGCGAATAGTTTTCCGCCTATTCTTTCAAATGTGTTAATAAAACCATCGCGAACTGCGATAGATCGAATTTGTTCGGAACCTGGGGTGATTGTAAACCCTGCCTTTGTCATTAATTTTTTTGTTATGGCATCCCGTGCTATTGATGCTGCACGTGAAAGATCTTCGTATGATGAGTTGGTACACGATCCAATAAGTCCATACTCAATTTTTGTAGGCCAACCGTTCTTCTCAGCAGCCTCTTTCATCTTGGATATTGGGGTTGCCAAATCGGGTGTGAATGGGCCATTTATGTATGGCTCCAGCTCCGAAAGGTTAATTTCTATAAGTTGATCATAGTATTTTTCAGGATCAGCATAAACCTCTGGGTCGGCAATTAAATGTTGTTTGATATTCCCTGCCAAATCCGCAACCTCTTTACGACCAGTTGATACTAGGTATTTCGACATTGCCTCGTCATACCCAAATATTGAGCAGGTTGCGCCAACCTCGGCACCCATGTTGCATATTGTGGCTTTGCCAGTGCATGAAAGCGATTCAGCACCCTCACCGAAGTATTCAATAATACATCCAGTTCCCCCTTTAACCGTTAGGATTCCGGCCACTTTTAGTATGATATCTTTAGCGGTAGCCCATCCATTCAATCGCCCGGTTAGCTTAACTCCTATAAGGTTAGGGAATTTTAGTTCCCATCCCATACCCGACATTACATCAACGGCATCGGCTCCGCCAACACCAATTGCTATCATGCCCAATCCGCCTGCATTCACGGTGTGCGAATCGGTACCAATCATCATTCCGCCAGGGAATGCGTAGTTTTCCAGAACAATCTGGTGAATTATACCTGCTCCTGGTTTCCAAAAGCCAATATCGTACTTATCGCAAATTGTGCTAAGAAAATCGTAAACCTCTTTATTGGTAATGTTTGCTGTGTTTAAATCGGCCGCAGAACCTTCCTTTGCCATAATTAGGTGGTCGCAATGAACGGATGTTGGTACTGCACTTTGATCCTTTCCTGCCATTATAAATTGGAGTAATGCCATTTGAGCTGTTGCATCCTGCATGGCAACCCTATCGGGAGCAAATTCCACATAATCAACTCCTCGCTTTAATGGATGATAGCTATTTTTTGTGAATAAATGGCTATACAGAATCTTCTCGCTCAAAGTTAAAGGTCTACCAAGATCTTTCTTAACTTTTGAGATTATGAGGGGTAGTCCATCATAAAATGATTTTATCATCTGGAGGTCGAATATCATAAAATGATTATTTTTATTTTATTGATGAAAAATGTTTTATCAAGGCATCACTGAAAAACCTTGTATGTGTTATGAAACATTAAGGAAGGCGTTTTGTTTACTTTTCAACAAGAAAAAGCTGCTCGTTTTTTAGCTAAAAATCCTTTTCTGGAAAATATCATCCCCGAAGGTGCATTTTTATCACCAAAGGGAATGATATATCATCCTAAACCAAGCCTACAATACAAGATCTTTTTCGAATTGCTCCTTGTCAAACTTGTATTTATTTCCAAGAAATTCCATCAATTTTAAGGTATCCTCAAATGCATTTCCTAAACAGGTTGATGCCCCGGGCGAAGGGGTAATATTGAAGATGATATTTTCTCCAACTATCTTGGCCTCACCCATTTCAAGTTTTTTGGTGGTATTATTTATAATCTGAGGTCTTGTTCCTCCAATACCTTTTGCAAACTTTATTTCATCAAGTTTGATATTAGGAACAATCTTTTTAATCTCTTTTAAGAACGCACGTTTACCAATTGACGGTAAATCGTAAATAACGTTTTTAATAAGATAATTGAATATCACCTTATCAAATGTGATATTCAAAATGCTAATTATAGGTTTAATGCCAATGCCAAATGTTTTCCAATATTCGAAAAAGGTTGAGTTATTATACCTTTCAAGCAATAGAATTGGTTTTGCGGTAGGTCCAAACCTTGTAACATTCTCATCGTGTACTTCGGGATCGCCATGAATGGCGGCAAAAGGAAGTTTTGCAACCTGCATGGTATAAACCTTTCCGTTGAGTACCTTGGGCCCTGTGTAAAAACTTCCCGACATGGAGAGTATTGAGAAATTTTTACCATAACCAAGCGATTTTGCAATCTTTAAACTATGGCTACCAGCGGCAATTACAACGGCATTTGCCTCAAACTCGCCTTTATTGGTAAACAACTTGAAAGAATTGCCCTGCTTAACAATTTTTAAAACTTTTGTATTAAGATGAAATGATATATCTGGGTTTAGCTCTTTAGCATGGTCAACAAAGCAATGGCTTAACCTTCCAAAATCAACGGTATAACCATCTTCAGTGACTAAAGCTAAAAGTTCCTGACTTGGATCTCGTCCCTCTAAAACCCTTGGTTCAATTCTACCAATCTCCTCCTTACCAATCATCCTGAGATTAGGAAAAAGCTGGCTGAATGTTTTATACCGTTCTCCTAATGTTTCAACCTGTTCCTTCCCAACTGCCAGAACCATCTTAGGAACCTTGATAAAGTAATTACACTTACAATCCCGAAATTTTTCATTTTCCAGATATTTCATCACCATATCAGCCATACGCTTAACCTTTTTGGCTTTTTCGAAGGTGTAATTGGTTTCAATATCACCAAAATGAAGGGTTTGGCTATTCATAGTAGAAGCAGAATTTACCAAACCAAAATCTGAATACTTTTCAATTAGGCCAATGTTTTTTACATCAGTGTATTTGCTTAAAGTGTAAAGAAGGGCTGTTCCACTTACTCCGCCCCCAACGATTAAAACATCATGTTTCATATTTGATTAGAATAAACAAGGTTAATATTCAAATTTTTATTTAATTAACTTAAAACCATTTATTGTGCTTTCCCATCATATTATCTTCACAATTAATATTTCTCTAAACAGAAAGACATTTCTTTATTTCTACTATTTATCAATTGTCTTCTTTAAATCATTCAAGGGGTCTTGAAGGCTTCTTGAATGATTTTACTTCTTTTTAATCATTGCCTTTTCGTATGCCTTCATGTCTTTATCGATTAACTCATTAGTATTTTCAATTAAAGAAGTTTTGAAGGGTTCGGCTAATGACTTAGCGGGAAAGTTTTGTACAAAACATGCATAATCATCGCATTTTTGAGTATTAATAGGCTCTGTGTGCTTATATGATAACATTATTTGATCATACATTTCTATTTTCCCATCTTTAAGGTAATAAATGGTAAGGTATGATTGAATCGCCTTAGAGTTCTGTTTACCTGTGGGAGTCATATCAACAACATACTCACCCCATGTAGAGACAAAATTTTTTAAAGGTTTACCTAATGCAACCCAATCAGGTTCTTTTTTTAGGGATACTGATGTTCTTACTGGAACTTTAGAGAAATCACCAGCAACAAAAGCAGTGGTATTAAAGTCTTTATTTAGAAGTTCAAGTAACCCATTAACCGCATTAGTATATTCTATAGGTAATGGGGTGGTTTCACTAAAACTCTCACAATTCGTACTAGGTAAATTACTACCAACTTGAGGTATGGTATTTGGGTTATGGCCAATATTGTCATATTTGAAATAAACTTTAACTTCTTTCGCCAACTCTATCCTTTCCTTCAAGGTTTGTCCGAACACATAAAACACTGTGCTCGATAAAACTATCAGGGCAAATGCAAACTTTATAAACTTTTCCACAGTCAAACAGGTTTAAAAAATTCTCAAAACAGTTAATAATTATGCGCAGAATTCAATTTATAAATACACCCTTTTGGTTAGGCAATTTCGCATTAAATGATCCATTATGCTATTTTATTAATATGACATTTATCATAAACAGGAATGATTGATCATGCAATTCAAGCCTTTTCTTATCGCCATTCTGTTAGATTCTTAAATATTAACTTGCTTTCAACATTTCTAATCTAAAACAAAAAAGACAGTTAGCTACATTACTTAATTTATTAAACATAAATATTTTGGCTTTGTTTAAACATCAAGAATTTATTTTTCCGCCCATCAATTTTATTCAGAAAATCTTATGAAGATTAAACAATTTCAAATAATATTGTAATTTATTTACCATATTAAATAAAATACAATGAACCTAGAATTTACAGAAGAACAAAAAATGATTCAACAGTCTGCTAGAGACTATACTCAGAGAGAACTCCTAAAAGATATTCTTGAAAGAGATGAAAAATGCATTTTTCCTGCGGAGCATATTAAAAAACTGGCTGAACTAGGATTTTTAGGCATGCTAGTTAGTACAAAATACGGTGGCAGCGGGATGGATACCATTTCATACGTATTGGCAATAGAGGAGATTTCTAAAGTTGATGCTTCCGTTGGGGTTATCATTTCCGTTAATAATTCATTAGTTGCTTATGAATTAGAGGAGTTTGGTACAGAGGAGCAAAAACAAAAATATTTAGTACCTCTAGCTACAGGAGAAAAACTAGGTGCTTTTCTTTTATCGGAACCAGAAGCTGGTTCTGATGCAACTTCCCAGCACACAAAGGCCATTGATATGGGAGATCATTACCTCATGAATGGTACTAAAAACTGGATTACAAACGGTGGTTCAGCTGACACTTACATTGTTATTGCACAAACCGATGCATCAAAAGGGCATAAAGGAATCAACGCATTTATTGTTGATAGGAACTCAAAAGGGATAACCATTGGGCCACACGAGAATAAAATGGGCATGCGTAGTTCCGATACCCATTCAGTAATGTTTAATGATGTTATTGTTCCAAAGGAAAATAGGCTGGGTGAAGACGGTTGGGGTTTTAAAATAGCCATGAAAACCTTAGAGGGTGGTAGGATTGGAATAGCGGCACAAGCACTAGGTTTGGCTTCTGGAGCCTTAGAACTTGCAGTTAAATATGCAAAAGAGCGAAAAACTTTTGGGACTGAAATAATCAACCACCAAGGCATTGCCTTTAAGCTAGCCGATATGGCTACTGAAATTGAAGCGGCTAGGTTTTTATGCCTAAAAGCAGCTTGGCTTAAGGATAATAACAAACCCTATGGTACTGAAAGCGCAATGGCTAAACTATTTGCTGCTGAAACAGCAATGAAAGTAACTACAGAGGCTGTTCAGATACATGGTGGGTATGGGTATGTAAAAGAATATCACGTTGAAAGGTTAATGAGGGATGCCAAGCTAACCCAGATATATGAGGGAACTTCTGAGATTCAGAAAATTATTATTGCACGAGCTTTATCTGGAAAATAAAGTTTAATAACTCACCGCAAAATTTCAAAATTCAAATTGATGGATTCCTGCATGCGTAGGAATGACAATAAAGATTATTTTTGTAGCTATTTTTAACATTGATTTTAATTAACGCTTTTTATGACTAC
This sequence comes from Bacteroidales bacterium, assembly GCA_013141385.1. Lineage (NCBI taxonomy): Bacteria > Pseudomonadati > Bacteroidota > Bacteroidia > Bacteroidales > Bacteroidales bacterium. The sequence goes on from JABFRB010000043.1 coordinate 47,804, forward strand.
CACCGATCCTTATAAGCCAAAAAATCAAATTCGGATTATTACTGCAACCTCTCTCTTCGATGGGCACGATGCTACAATCAATATCATCCGAAGAATTATACAATCAACAGGTGGCGAGGTAATTCATCTCGGACACAACCAATCTGTTGACGATATTGTTAACTGTGCAATTCAAGAAGATGCTCAGGCAATAGCAATAACATCTTACCAAGGGGGACACATGGAGTTCTTTAAATACATGTATGATCTCCTCAAGCAGAATGGCTGCGGACATATAAAAATTTTTGGTGGTGGCGGTGGAGTAATCCTTTCCGATGAAAAGGAGGAGTTACTAAAATATGGGATTGCTGGTTTATACTCGCCCGATGATGGCCGAACCATGGGCCTACAGGGGATGATAAATGATCTTTTACAAAAATCAGATTTTCCCTTAGGTGAAAAAAAGATCGATCTGAAAAAGGTTAGCAAAAAGGATCACTACGAAATTGCTTCGTTAATATCAAAAGTTGAGAATTTCCCTGAACTTGCAAAAGAGTTCCAACCCCTATTAGACGAACAATCCAAGAAATCAAAAACTCCCATTATAGGAATAACAGGAACAGGTGGTGCTGGCAAGTCTTCGCTGGTTGATGAACTCGTACGCCGATTTTTTGATTTATATCCCAATTTAGCCATTGGAATTGTATCTGTTGATCCATCGAAACGGAAAAGTGGCGGTGCGCTTCTCGGCGATAGAATTAGGATGAACGCTATTAACCATCCAAATATCTACATGCGCTCCCTTGCTACCCGGCAGGCTAATTTAGCACTATCAACACATGTTCATGATACAGTAAATATTCTGAAATATGCTGGCTATGATTTAATAATTCTCGAATCATCGGGCATTGGGCAGTCAGATACCGAGATTGTTGATCACAGTGATATTTACTGCTACGTGATGACACCTGAGTATGGTGCTCCTTCTCAGCTTGAGAAAATTGCTATGCTCGATTATGCCGATATTATCGCTCTAAATAAATTCGATAAACAGGGTGCTTTGGATGCCATCCGCGATATTAAGAAACAGTATCAGCGAAATTGCAAACTATTCGATATAGATACTGAAAATATGCCTGTTTACGGCACTATTGCATCCCAGTACAATAACGAAGGCTTGAATATCTTTTTTGAGAAACTAAAAGATATTATCACCAAAAAAACTGGTTTTACTTTTCCCATAACCCATCATACTCTTAGGCTAAATAATCATACCGAACACATAATACCAAGCAGTAGGGTCAGATACCTAGCGGAGATTGCTCAAACAGCCCGTGATTATAACCAAAAGGTTGAAGAGCAGGCAGAATTGGCTAATAGATTGCAAGCATTAACCCAATCTCTGAAGGAATTCAAAGATTATCCAGATGCACAAATCCTTATTAGACAAATAAACGAAAAGATATCCTCGATTAAGGATGAGATTAGCAAAGAGAACATATCAACTATTGAGAACTGGGAGCAAAAGAAGAAACGATACAGAGATGAATACTATGAGTACGAGGTAAGGGGTAAAAAGATAAGGGTTGAAACCCACGTCAAAACCCTTTCAAACTCAATAATTCCTAAAATTGCCATGCCCTCATATACATCTTGGGGCGATATCCTTAAATGGACTTTAAGAGAAAATGTTCCCGGAGAATACCCTTACGCAGCAGGTGTATTCCCATTTAAGCGGGAAAACGAGGATCCAACCCGAATGTTTGCCGGAGAGGGTGGCCCCGAAAGAACCAATAAGCGATTCCACTACCTCTCTGCTGGACAAAAAGCAAAGCGGCTCTCAACCGCCTTTGACTCGGTTACCCTGTACGGTGCCGATCCAGATATTCGTCCCGATATCTTTGGAAAAGTTGGTAATTCAGGGGTTTCAATTGCATGTTTAGATGATGCAAAAAAACTCTATTCTGGTTTTGATTTGCTAGATATTTCCACATCTGTATCGATGACCATTAACGGCCCTGCACCAATTATGGTTGGGTATTTTTTGAATGCCGCTATCGATCAGCGGTGTGAGAAATATATTAAAGCGAATGGTCTTGAGAGTGAGGTAAATGCTAAAATCGACAAGATTTTCAAACAAAGAGGAATAAAAAAACCTGAATATCAGGGTCAATTACCCGATTCAAATAATGGTTTAGGTTTAATGTTACTGGGTGTTACAGGCGATCAGGTTCTACCAAAAGATATATACGATAAACTTAAAACCGAAACTCTTCAAACCGTAAGAGGTACAATACAAGCGGATATCTTAAAGGAGGATCAGGCGCAGAATACCTGCATCTTCTCTACCGATTTTGCCCTAAAAATGATGGGGGATATTCAGGAATATTTTATCAAGCATTGTGTTAAGAACTACTATTCTGTTTCGATATCCGGCTATCATATTGCCGAAGCGGGCGCAAATCCAATTTCCCAACTTGCGTTTACGCTTGCAAATGGGTTTACCTACGTTGAGTACTACCTATCAAGAGGAATGCATATTGATGATTTTGCACCAAACCTCTCATTCTTTTTCTCGAATGGAATAGATCCTGAATACTCCGTAATTGGTCGTGTTGCTAGGATTATCTGGGCAAAAGCCATGAAACATAAGTATAAAGCAAATTCTAATTCTCAGAAACTTAAATATCATATTCAAACATCGGGAAGATCTTTACACTCACAGGAAATTGAGTTTAATGATATCCGAACAACCCTTCAAGCCTTATCAGCAATTTACGACAACTGTAATTCGTTACACACAAATGCCTACGACGAGGCTATTACAACTCCAACCGAAGAATCTGTTCGTAGAGCAATGGCAATACAGATGATTATTAACCACGAGTATGGTTTGGCGAAAAATCAGAACTCGCTCCAGGGCTCATTTATAATCGAAGAGTTAACTAATCTTGTGGAGGAGGCAGTACTTCAAGAGTTTGAAAGGATTACAGAAAGAGGAGGTGTTCTTGGGGCAATGGAAACCATGTACCAACGTGGTAAAATTCAAAGCGAATCCTTGTACTATGAGACAATGAAACATAGCGGAGAATTGCCAATTATGGGCGTAAATACATTTTTATCGTCAACGGGCTCTCCAACTATTGTTCCTAAGGAGGTAATTAGAGCCACCCAGCAGGAGAAAGACTATCAGGTAAGTATGGTTAAATCAATCCATAAAGCCAATAGGGATATTTCAACTGGTCTTCTTTCCGACCTAAAGAATGCTGTACTTGAAAACAAAAATACATTTGATTATCTACTTGAGGCTGCTAAGTATTGTAGTATTGGGCAGATAACCCAAACACTTTACGAGGTAGGTGGGCAGTATAGAAGGAATATGTAGCAAAGCAAACATTACATTAAAACAAGAACGATTCAACCTGTAACAAGTAAATTGATCAAAAGATCAAAATTGTTTATTTTTATTAATAATTTGCAGTCATGAACTATAAAGTAAGTTACTCACAATCGAACCTAATCCTTGCGATTAACCCTAGATATCCGTTCACCAAAATTGGCGTTTATAACAATAATAAATTGATCTTTCTTAAAAAGGTAAATCATTCTGAAGACAATTTAAGAATCTTTAAAGATTGTAGAAAACTAGCTATTATTAGAAAAAATGCTGTTTTAAAGGAGTTGGTTGATAACAATATTCCTTTGAATGATATAAGAGTTGTTATTACACGTGGTGGGCTTACAAAACCTGTTAAATCGGGGGTGTATCATATTAACGAAAATGTGGTAAAGGATCTTGGCGACTGCAAAATGGGTAAGGATATTGTAAACATTGGGGGTCTAATTGCATCCGCAATATCTAAAGAACTCCTTAATGCTCATGCTTTTATTGCCGACTCCGTTGTTGTTGATGAATTTGATGATCTTGCCCGCGTAACTGGTTTACCAGAACTACAACGACGATCAATATTTCATGCCCTAAATCAAAAAGCGGCTGCACGTAAATACGCCCTGTCCATTGGAAAAAAATACGAAGATCTTAATCTGATTGTTGCATATCTGGGAACAGGTATTACTGTTAGCGCTCATAAGAAAAGCTTAGTTGTTGATTCTAATACAGGATTCGATGGCGATGGCCCCTTTTCACCAATTAGAGCCGGTAGTTTACCCACGGGAGATTTAATAAATCTCTGTTTTAGCGGGAAATACACTCAGGATGAGTTACTAACAAAAGTAAGCATTGAGGGTGGGTTGTATGCACATCTCGGAACATTTAGCGGAGAAGAGGTGGATTCTAGAGTTCAAAATGGAGATCAGAAAGCCGCTTTTATTTTTGAAGCAATGGCATATCAGGTTTCTAAGGCGATAGGTTCAATGTACCCTGCGCTTAATGGAGAAGTAGATGCAATTATTATTACTGGCGGTATTGCCCATAGTCAATGGTTTGTGCGTAAAATAACTGAACGGGTAAATAAACTAGCACAGGTAATTGTTTACCCCGGAGCCGATGATATTGAAACTCTGGCAATGAGAGGTCTTTCGGTTATAAACGGGGATGAAGAGGTGCATGAGTATGAATAAAGAATGGAATAATGGAAAAGAATGTTTAACACTCACAACTCCAATATTCTATCATCCCATTTAAAAACAATTGTTGAAATCTTGCCGCTCTACTTTTGAGCCACACTCTTAATAGTATCCTCAATATACTTATCGGATACTTGAATCGCAACCACTTCGCCTTTAACGGTAATCCCGCTAGGCAAAATCTGCGACTTCGTCTTTTTTAAACAGAGATATCCTGACCGCACTAATTAAAAAAAAATTATACTAGCGTATAACTCAACAAGCCATATCGATTGTTGGCTATCTTGGTTGCAAAACTAATACCCTATCGATGAAATTCTCAGATGCTGCTGACATAGGGTTGACACTAATGGGTGTTTAATTTGCTTGAAAATTGAAATAGTAAATTATGATAATAGAAAACTTTAGGCCATTTGACGGTCAACACTGTGAAACAACAGCAACTGGGACTTTATTGCGACAATTAAATATTGATTTGACAGAACCAATGCTTTTTGGTTTGGGCGAAGGGCTCGGTTTTATTTTTTGGAACATGAAAACGATGGACTTTCCTTTCATTGGCGGTCGAGTAAAGCCAGATGCAATAACTCATAATATTGCTAAAAACTTGAACCTTGAGTTGATAGTTAAAGAAACATCATCTCAGCAAAAAGCGTGGGATAATGTAAAATGGTTTATAGACAGGGGGCAAGTTGTTGGGTTGAAATTAGATTGTTATCATCTTGAATATTTTTCAAGACCTTTTCATTTTGCAGCCCATTATGCTGCTTTATATGGATATGACAATGATACTGCATATTTGGTTGATACTATGCAACAAGGAGGTAAAGTAAAAACATCGTTGAAGAGTTTAGCATTGGCAAGAGCAGAAAAAGGATCAATGTCCTCCAATAGTTTGTATTACACTATTAATAAATCTGACAAATCCATAGATTTAAGAAATGCTGTAATGACGGCAATTAGAAACAATGCCAAAGAATATCTTAATCCACCAATTACAAACATTAGTTACAAAGGAATTTTAAAGACAAGTTCAGAAATAATAAAATGGTTTCATCGCAGCAAAAATATTGAAAACGAATTTCAAACCACCGCTATGCTTATGGAAAAAGCTGGTACTGGTGGGGCATTGTTTCGAAATCTTTATCGAGATTTTTTAGGTGAAAGTTTTGACCTGCTTAAACTTGATAAAATAAAAGCTGGACATGTTGCATTTACAGATATTGCATCTCTTTGGATTTCTGTGTCTGAACTATTTGAAATGACGGCTAAAACAAATGACATAAAATATCTAAATAAAGCATCGGATATAATGAAAGATATTTCAGCGAAGGAAAAAGGTGCAATGGAAATACTTATAACAATATAATCAGCACATAACATACTAACAATCAATGATTCAGTATTCGAAGAAAAAAAATTAGAGGAACTCCATCAAATAAAATAAATGGAGTGATTTTTAATTACATTATTCCATTGCATAAAGCATGTTTTCGGTATTTTATTCACTCCTTAATAAGGATTAGATTATTGTTCTTATTCTCTGGAAATATTTGTTTGATGAAAATAATCAAATTCTAATATTTACAGTATTATCTTGCAAACAAAAAATAACTACTATGTCATCAATAGACACAACTGACAAAATTATTGCCATTACAGCTATTTTAAATTGCTCGGCTGATACTGCATTTAATTACTTTGTTAGCAATGCCCATTTGGAAAAATGGCTGACAATAAAAGCTGATGTTGAGCTAAAGGAGAGCGGGAAATACGAATTGTTTTGGAGTCCAGACGATCCAGACAGGACGAATAATAGCACTTTCGGTTGTAAGATTTTATCTTTTGAAAAGCCTAACTATTTAAATTTTGAATGGCGAGGCAATTCTGAACAAAAGGAATTTATGAATAATGTGAGACCACTTACCAATGTAACAGTGATTTTCTCCAAACTTGATAAGGAAAAAACAAAAGTTACTGTATTACATACTGGTTAGAAACAGGATGAGGATTGGGAAAAGGCACGTCAATATTTTATTAGGGCATGGACTGGTGCTATAAAACAACTTGAAGTATTAATAAACCATTAATAGTACACCCTGAGTTTCTTTAGCCGTAACGCATTAATAATTAAATGCTTTGTACGAATAAAGTTAAACAACTCCTAACAGAATTGATGTTAAAATACTTTACTTATGAGCAATGAAGATTACACTATACGCAATGCAAAGCCTGGTGAATTTGAAGAAATAGGAAAACTTATGGTTTTGGTCTATTCACAATTAGATGGATTTCCAAAAATCTCCGAGCAACCAGAATACTATAAAATGCTTGCCAATGTTGGAGAATTGACAAAGAAGCCCGAAACGGAGCTTTTGGTAGCTGTTTCAGGTGAAGGAAAAATTGGAGGATGTGTTGTGTATTTTGGTGATATGCAGTATTATGGCTCTGGAGGTACTGCAACTCAAGAGAAAAATGCCTCGGGATTTAGGCTATTAGCAGTAGATCCTTCAATTCGAGGGAAAGGACTTGGTAAACTTTTAACCATCGCATGCATCAACAAAGCGAGAGATAAAAATCAACCTCAAATGGTTATTCATACAACAACGGCCATGCAAACCGCTTGGAAAATGTATGAAAAACTAGGTTTTAAAAGGTCAGAAGATGTAGACTTTATGCAAGGAAAACTTCCTGTATTTGGCTTTAGATTAATGCTTTAGTATAGGTCAAGAACATCCATGATAGGTTAAATGATTCGTTAAAATTGATTCTTAAAGAAGATAGCTCTCCTTCTTTTTTGGTTCATCGAATTTATCGGTTTGGTACATTTCGAACTTAATGTCTTTTACCCTAATTTGAAGAGTTGTTTCTCCTCTAAAAATATTCTCAGTAATGGTATAACAAACATCAAAGGGTTTTCCTTCGTGAATAGTTCTGTAATGCTCAGCAAGTTGAAATGCAATAGCAGGATAAGATTTTGTTTTATCGGTATGAACCAAGGATAGTTTGATATGCTCCTTATCAGGACCAACTAGGCGACCATCACCATTATCAGTAACGTTTTCGGTAACGAATACAGGCGACATGTTACCTGGACCAAAAGGTTGAAACTGTTTGAGAATCCGAAAGAATTTATCGTTGATATCATCAAGCGATAGCTGCGCATCAATATCAATTTGAGGGATTAATAGCTCAGGGGTGATGGTTCTACTAACAATATCTTCAAACCTATCCATGAATTGTTGAACCTTACTAACTTTCATGGTTAAACCTGCTGCGTACATGTGTCCTCCAAAACTTTCGAGCAAATCGGAGCACGATTCAATTGCTTGGTATAGGTCAAATCCATTAACCGAACGAGCTGAGCCAGTGGCTACGTCTCCCGATTGTGTAAGTACAACAGTTGGTCGATAGTAGGTTTCAATCAACCTTGATGCTACAATGCCCACAACCCCTTTGTGCCATGATGGGTTGAAAAGCACCGTTGCATTTCTATGTTGTGCCTTAGGATCTGATGCAATCATTCGGAGTGCCTCGTGGGTAATTGTGCGGTCTACGTTTTTGCGATCGTTGTTACAGGAATTTATTACCGATCCCATCTCAAATGCAACAAGATCATCACATGCACAAAGAAGATCAACAGCTGATTTCCCCGATTCCATTCTACCAGCAGCATTTATCCTTGGGCCAATTCGAAATACGATATCATCAATGGCAATCTGTTGCTTTTCAATACCTGCAATTTTTATAATAGATCGAAGTCCACGGCTTGGATTCTCATTCAATTTTTTTAAGCCGAAAAATGATAATACTCGATTTTCATCAATAACAGGAACAATATCGGATGCAATGCTAACCGCAACCAAATCGAGGTATTGGTAAAGTTCCTCCATTGGTATATTATTCTTCTGACAATACGCTTGAAGTAGTTTAAAACCCACACCGCACCCCGAAAGCTCTTTGAATGGGTATTTACAGTCGAGTCGCTTAGGATCAAGAACGGCAATAGCTTGTGGTATTAGTTCACCGGGTAAGTGGTGATCGCAAATAATAAAATCGATTTTACGGAGATTGGCATAAGTTATTTTTTCGTTGGCTTTAATGCCACAATCAAGCGCAATTATTAGACTATATCCATTCTCGGCAGCGTAATCAATACCTTTTAGAGAAATGCCATACCCTTCGGTGTACCTATCGGGGATGTAGTATCCAATTTTTGAGTATTTTTTTTGGAAGAACGAGTAGATAAGTGCAACAGCAGTTGTTCCATCTACATCATAATCACCATAAACCAAAATCCTCTCATTGCCGCGTATTGCCCTCTCTATGCGCTCTACAGCAGCCTGCATATCCTTCATCAGATATGGATCGTAGAGATCTTCAAGGGCAGGGCGGAAGAATTTTTTTGCCTCGTCATAGGTTGATATTTCGCGCTGAACCAGTAGCGTTGCAAGAACTCGTTCAACCCCAAGCACCTCTGCTAAATGATTGATAGTGTCAGGGTTTCCCTTATCCTTATATACCCACCTTTTTTCCATGTTCTAAAAATACGTTTTTTAAAGCTAAACTCAAACGGAAAGAATGAAGCAATTTTTATTTTTTATAATTAAAGTCAAATTCACTGACAAAGAGTTTTTTAAGGTCGTTTTTTACTGCCAACATGTCAATTTGTCTCCCAATCTCTTGTTGCAAAGAGGTTACCCCTTTATCCATAAAACCGCAAGGGTTTATATAGCCAAAATAATCAAGGTTTGTATTGATATTAAATGCTAACCCGTGCATTGTAACAAAACGGCTTGCCCTTACACCAATAGCACAAATTTTGCGCTCTCGACCTTTAATACCAACATCTAGCCAAACACCAGTTGCTCCTTGAAGTCTAGTTGCTTTTATACTATAACTCTCAAGGAAACGAATTATTACCTCCTCAAGTTTATGAATATAATCCTTAAGGGTAATTCCAAATGCTTCCAAATTGAGGATTGGGTATATAACTATTTGCCCTGGGCCATGGTAGGTAATATCACCTCCTCTATTGATCTTGTAATATGTGGCGTTGATTTGCTTGAGCATCTCTTCGCTGATGAGTAAATTGGATCTCTCGCCACTTTTGCCGAGTGTATACACATGTGGATGTTCGCAGAAAAGGAGGTAGTGCAAATCACCTTTTGCGGTCATTTTTTGTTGTATCACCTTCTCGAAAAGTTCCTCCTGATAATCCCAAGCCTTTTTATAATCAATTAATCTAAGATCTTCAAAAATTACTTGTTGCATTTATATTGTTAACTTTATTTATATACAAACAATGCAAACGGTTAAAGTGTTAACCATTGTTTTGGTTTTTTAAATGAGCCTGTTCTGCGTGGTACGATGAACGAACCAATGGGCCAGATTCGGCAAATAAAAAACCTTTTTCCAGTGCGGCCTTTTTGTAAAATTCAAATTCTTCAGGCTCAACATACCGCTCAACCTTTAAATTACCATTACGTGGTTGAAGGTACTGGCCAATTGTAATATACTTACAGCCTACTGCAATTAAATCATCTAAAGTCTGTAAAACCTCCTCCTTGGTTTCACCTAACCCAAGCATGATACCCGATTTAGCAACATGATCCTTTTTACCAATATGTTCAATAACGCTTAAACTGGTACGGTATTTTGCCTTAGTACGAACCAGCGGGGTTAATCGTTCAACCGTTTCTAGGTTGTGTCCAATTATGTGAGGTTTTGACTCAAGGAAGATATCTAGTAATTCAATTTTGCCACTAAAATCGGGTATTAGAACCTCAACTCTAGTATTTGCATTTTGTTTTTTTACCTCTAAGATAGTTTCACGCCAATGTGCAGCACCCTGATCTGCAAGATCATCACGGGTAACCGAAGTGATTACGCAGTGCTTTAGCTCCATCAGTTTAACTGACATTGCAACATTAAAAGGCTCTAGTGGATCGGGAGGAAGTGGTTTTCCTGTGGCTGTTGCGCAGAATCCGCAAGAACGGGTACAGGTATCACCCAGAATCATAAAGGTTGCAGTTCCATTTCCCCAGCATTCTCCTATATTCGGGCACATTCCACTGCTGCAAATCGTATGTAACTTATGATTTTTTACAATATTACTTACCCTTGTGTAACCCTCACCGCTTGGTAATTTTATTTTGAGCCATGAGGGTTTTCTTGGAGCATTCATTAACGGAAAATTTGTGCAAAAAAACGAAAAAAAAATGGTTTAATCTTGGTAATTGAGTAGAATCATTCTAAAAAAGATTTATTCCTACTTCTGCTTAGTGAGTTACTAAGGCAGCTATTTATTTAAGATGGTACACCTTCTTTGATTGTAAAAAAATGCAGGAATGAAAATGCGTTGGCTAAATTTATATCTAATATTACATTGATAATCAGGTGATAAATAAAATAAAAATTAATAATTATAAAAATAGTTGTATGACTATAAAGATAGTTATAAATTTGTTCCATGGAAAGTAAAGAGTTAACAAAAGCGGAAGAACAAGTAATGCAATATCTATGGAACATTAAAAAGGGTTTCTTAAAAGATATTGTCGATCAATTCCCCGAACCGAAACCTGCCTATACAACCGTTTCTACAGTTATTCGGGTTATGGTGAAAAAGGGGTTTATCGGGTTTAATTCATATGGTAAAATTCACGAATATTTTCCTTTGATTGCTAAAGGTGAATATTTTCAGAACCATGTAAAATCGTTAATTAATAATTATTTTAATGGTTCTGCCCCTGAGTTTGCATCGTGTTTTGCAAACGAACAGTTGAATCTTTCAGAGCTGGAAGAGATTAAAAAGTTAATTGATGAGAAGATAAAGAGTATTAAATCAAATAAATAATCATGATCATTTACTTTTGGTATCTTATTAAGGTATCTATTTGCCTTATAGTACTATATGTATTCTATATTACAGTATTAAAGCATAGTACATTTTTTATTTTAAATAGAATTTATCTTATAACAGGCCTTCTTCTCTCTTTTACTATTCCAATTCTAAAGTTATCAATATTTGAGGTTCAATCGTCCTCTATGCTATCAACAATATCAGGTATAGTGTCGGATGAGCCGGAGTATTTAATTTTTCAATCACAAACCTTATCGAATGGTATAAATACAATAAACTACCCGTTGGTACTGACAATAATCTATTTTTTCGGGGTATCAGTACTACTTTTTAAACTTTTACTTTCCATTTCCAAGGTTATTTTGGTAAAGGGTAAAGTGGAAAATTATCGGATAGGCATGTTCAGAATTGTAAAAACGGATTCAATAATACCTTTTTCGTTTTTTAACATGATTTTTTTACCGAAAGCTGAAAGCAACCCAATGATCATTGAACATGAGATGGCGCATGTTAGGCAAGCCCATTGGTTCGATTTGATCTTAACCGAAATAGCCTCAATATTACTTTGGTTTAACCCTTTTGTTCCTCTTTACAAAAGTTCGCTCAAACTTCAGCACGAGTATCTTGCCGATTCGTATGTAGTTAAAAATAATAAACGAATCGAAAATTATCTCGATTGCATGTTAAAGCAAATACAGATTGTGAGTTCGGGCGTTCTTACCAGTCAATTTTATTATAAAACAATTAAAAAGCGAATTACTATGATCACTAAAAATAAAACATCTTTAAAATATTTGGGAGTTTACTTTTTGGCTTTGCCGCTTGTTTGCATGTTACTATTTGCTTTTACAACGAACAATTACAAATCGCCATTGACTCAGAGTAACATTGCAATTATAGACTCCGATGAGTTTCAACCATCTATCTACCCAATTAATAAAAAGAGCGTGAAGATGACTGCTAATTATGGTGAGTGGGTAAATCCTGTTTCCAAGAAAAAGGATTTTCACTACGGAATCGATTTAGCAGCAAAGGAGGGAGAGGAGATAATGAGTACGGCAAAAGGAACAGTCGTTGAGGCTACATTCGATTCAAAGAAGGGTAATTATGTGTTGATTAAGCATAACGATATGTTTTCTACTTTTTATTCCCATTTAAAAAGTATTTCGGTAAAGGTTGGCGAAACCCTAGAAAAAGGTCAAGTTATTGGCTATGTTGGAAGTTCAGGTATTTCAACTGGATCGCATTTACACTATGAGGTTATTAAGAATGGCGAGAGAGTAAATCCTAATGATTATATACCTAAATAACGTGAATTCGATTTAAGTATTCATCTTGATTTTAAGAATAGCTGATTGTTGCTTTGTCATGCTGAACGGAGTGAGGCATCTGTTTTATCGATGACCAGATCCTTCGCTTCGCTCAGGATGACATCTTACATTGAGTTGAGGTTAAATATCTTCATTTTTCATTTTTCATTATTCTCTATTCCCTTTCCTTTTGGTATATTTGCGGGCTAATTATTTTAAAAATGAATGGTTTAGAACTAAACGAGCAGGAGATAATCCGCCGTCAATCGCTTGACGAATTAAGGAAGTTGGGTATTGATCCTTATCCTGCAGCACAATTCCCAGTATCGCATCTTTCATCAGATATCATTGCGAATTTCGAAAAGATGTGTGAGGATAAGGCTGAGGTTATTGTTGCCGGAAGAATTATGGCACGCCGTATTATGGGTAGCGCATCCTTCTTCGAACTTCAGGATGAGAAAGGAAAGATCCAGATTTATGTGAAACGTGATGATATTTGTCCCGATGAAGATAAAACTCTTTACAATACTGTTTTTAAGAGACTTTTAGATATTGGAGATATAGTAGGCGTGAAGGGCTTTGTATTTCGCACTCAGATGGGTGAGGAATCGGTTCATGCTCAGGAGTTAAAACTTCTATCTAAATCAATAAAACCCCTTCCAATTGTTAAGGAGAAAGATGGTCAGGTATTCGATGCGTTCTCTGATCCAGAGCAGCGTTATCGCCAGCGTTATGTTGATTTAATTGTTAACCCTCAGGTTCGTGAAGTATTCATTAAGAGAACCAAACTGATGAATACTCTAAGAGATTTCTATAATTCAAAAGGTTATATAGAGGTTGAAACGCCTATTCTACAGCCTATTCCAGGGGGAGCAACTGCCCGACCATTTATAACACATCATAATGCTCTTGATATTCCATTATACCTGCGTATAGCCAATGAACTTTACCTAAAACGTTTAATTGTCGGCGGATTTGCAGGAGTATACGAGTTCTCTAAGGATTTCCGTAACGAGGGGATGGACAGAACCCATAACCCAGAGTTTACCGTTATGGAGATTTACGTTGCCTTCAAGGATTATTTCTGGATGATGGATTTTACCGAGGAGATGATTGAGCGTGTAGCCATGGCTCTTCACGGAAAAACCAAGGTGCCAGTTGGCGAAAATGAGATTGACTTTAAACGCCCTTACCGCCGTATCACAATGATTGATGCAATTAAGGAGTACGCAGGAGTTGATATTAGCGGAATGGGAGAGGAGCAGCTACGTAAGGTTTGTAAGGATTTAGCCATTGAGGTAGATAATACAATGGGTAAGGGCAAGCTGATTGATACCATTTTTGGGGAGAAGTGCGAGCATAACTTTATCCAACCAACATTTATAATGGATTACCCCATTGAGATGTCACCACTGTGTAAACGCCATAGGAGTAATCCAGAGCTAACAGAGCGATTCGAGCTGATGGTTAATGGCAAGGAGCTTTGCAACGCATACAGCGAACTGAACGATCCAATCGATCAGCTGGAGCGATTCCAAGATCAGCTTAAATTAAGCGAAAAAGGCGATAACGAGGCGATGTTCATTGATATGGATTTTGTTCGTGCTTTGGAGTATGGTATGCCAACCTGCTCAGGTATGGGTATTGGTATTGATAGGTTGACGATGTTTATGACCAACCAACCATCCATTCAGGATGTGCTATTTTTCCCACAGATGCGCCCAGAGAAGAAGGCTGTTAAGGATTCCGATGAGGCTTACACCGCAAAGGGTATTCCTGCGGAATGGGTTCCAGTACTTCAAAAGATGAGTTTTACTACAGTTGCTTCATTATCCAATGTTGCACCGGGGAAACTCTTTAATGATATTTGCGGTTATAATAAGAAGAATAAGCTTGGCCTACAGAATCCTTCCATGGAGGATGTTAAGAAATGGGTTGAGTAGTATTTTAAACGATAAAAAGAAGGGTGTCCAACTAGCGGAGGACACCCTTTTTTATTTGTACCCCCTTTCCGATAAGGTTTCCAAATATTCAATTCCCAGAAATTTAATTTTCTTCATGGATAGCTCCAATCAGCATTTATGAAGAGGACATTAATCATTTACGCAGATATTTAGACAATCTCTCAATTGTATATGACAATGAAGAAATTAAAATCGACATGAGCGAAATGATAATTGACAGACGAGAAACAGCAATCGACATGAGAGAAATAACAATCGACAGATGAGAAACAACAATCGACATGAGAGAAATAATAATCGACAGACGAGAAACAACGATCGACATGAGAGAAATGACAATCGACAAGAGGGAAATTAAAAATTAAAAGTGAAAAGTGAAAAATTAAAGGTGAAGGGTGAAAAGAGGGAGGAGGGAAATGAAAAGATAAAAGTGAAGAGTGAAAAATGAAAGATGAAGAGTGAATAGAGGGAGATATTGATTCAAATCTTACAGATGATATTGTTTAATTGAATATCGATATATTAAGATTAAAAAATGTTTTTAAAATATTTGGTGGTTTTCAATGAGTTTTATAATTTTATGATAGGAAATGTAATTTATATCTATTGGATAATCAATTAAAAGGTTGATGTATGAATATACGGCAGGAGAGTAAGGATAGGATGTATCTTGTGGTAAAGCAATATCTAACTGCAAATGACCAAGCGGTAAGCGAACTACCAAACTATTTGGAGTATTTTACAATTTTTCAAGGCATTATTGATGAGATAGATGTTTGGGCGGAACAACAGATGATAAGTAAGAAAGGGATTTCTGTACATAAGAAGAAGCAGCGGGCAGCACTTGTTGTACTATGTGCCGATACATCGAGAAGGATAACAGCTTACGCAAAACATGCGAATGATCTGGTTTTGCTGAAAGAGATTAGGTTTACGGAGAGCGAGCTGAAAAAGACGGCCGATACGATTCTTAGGGATAATGCACAGGGTATATACGATCGTACACAGGTAAATCTAACCGCACTTGAGCCTTACGGGTTAACGGCTGCTACACAAACAGCTCTTCAGAATGCGATTAACGCTTTTGTTACCTCAATTCCAAAACCACGGTTGGGTATTACGAATAAGAAGCAGAGCACTGCTAAGCTGGCAAAATTATTTGATGCTGCCGATGAGGCGTTGGATAGTATTGATACTATTATTGAGATTGTGAGGGTTGCTGATGCAAATTTCTATAATGGCTACAAAACTGTACGGAAGATTATTGAATTGGGTAAGGGCTCACTGGTGCTAAAGGTTCTTGTAACCGATGCGCAAACGGGTGAACCGCTAGCCAATGTTACCCTTACCATTACACCCGATGATGGGCAACAGAGGAGTGCTAGCCAAACCGCTAAGCAGAGTATAGTTCATAAAACGGCTAAGGGGGGAGGGCTAAACGTGAAGAGCATGGAGGATGGTAAGTATGTGGTTACCGCACAGAAGCCTGGGTATAAGGATAAGATTGCGACTGTTAACATTGTACACGGGGAGATGACCCTGCTGGAGATAGGGCTTGAAAAGATTTAGTGAATGGAGGTTGACTCAAAAGTTTAAAAACAACTCTCTTTTCTCTCTGTTCATCTCTGTGAATTCTTCGTGATCCTCTGTTTAATAATATTTTAAAAATTACACAGAGTTCCACAGAGATTAACACAAAGTTCCACGGAGGACTTTTAAGGCACCCTCTTTTTAAAAAACCTTATTTTCAGAGATGACCTTAGTAGAACAATAGCACCTTTCAATAAACCTTATTAACAATCTAAACAGCCTAAAAAATAAGGCAATAAGGTTGTGCGCATTACGTGTATTTTTGCTACGAAGGTTTAAATAAATTGATAAGGTTAGAAATTCACAAGTTTGGAATTCTTTATATTTAATCCCAAAGGGATTGAATGTGAATAGCCCCGTATGCAATGCGGGGATCGGTATGAGAAAGAAAACAACCACGGAGTGGTTGAATGTTATTGCAATAAATATTTTGGATCATATTCAACCCCTATTCGGGGTTGTTGTTGATTGCCTTTTATACCACGGGTTTCACCCCGTGGCTATTCATATTTAAGCCCTTCGGGCTTCTAATAGCGCACTAATTTTTATTTCCCAATCTATTAAGCCGTAAGTTTGCGGTGTAATTTCAGGTATACAAAAACAGGAGATTTCTGCTATATAATCCCGAAGGGATTGAATGTGAATAGCCCTGTATGCAATGCGGGGAGAGGTTTGAGAAAAAAACAACCACAGAGTGGTTGAATATTATTTAGGCAAAGCCTTGAAGAATATCTGGACGGCGGCACAGCCAACAGCCCAACCCAATCATTTTTGGTTCTTATAGCCTTAGTTTAACGGGGGAGCTACCACATGTTATGTGCATTTTTCATCTTAGAAACCAGTTAATCAAAAAAGTAAGAACACAAATTAAACTGAATATTGAAAAATAAAACCAGTCCTTTTTTGTAGATCTAAACTCATATTTTGTTCTGTCATTATTGTAACAACGTGATTCAAAAGAAAATGTGATGTTTTCAGCATTTCTAATAACTTTGGTCAAAGTTGGCATTAAAAAAATTGTTAACCTCCTTATCGGGTTTTTTATATTTTCAACACAACGAGATTTTTGAGCATGATTAATTTCGAGTATTATATCAAAAATAACAGGAACTTGAACAATAGTCAAACTAATCATTGTAGCAACATCTGTGGCTGAAATAAATGGTATTGGACGTAGTAACCATTCTATTGAGAAAGTTATTTGTCGAATAGTTGTTGTAGCAATAAAAACTATACTTACTAATGAAAATAATAATAATTTGACACAGAATGTTAAACTATATAATAAACCAACTACCGAAAAATGATTTAAAAAATAAGTGTTTGTTGCTTTAAACTCAAATGATGAAATTAAAATTACGGTAGGTATTACATAATAAAAATATTTCATCTCTCGAAAAATGATTCTAAGTGGTATTCGTGAAAATATATAAATTATTATAATTAAGCATAATAAAATAGAAAATTCAATTATATTTTGTATAATATCTTTCATTAGAATAGTTGTAATTCCAAATATTATCATACAAAATATTTTAAACCGAGAATCCATTTTATGAATATCTGAATTTAAGGGTATGTAATGAAAAATATTCATATTAACCAACTCATCTTAGATTTTACACCTTGCGGCATTTTAATATCATAATTATAAATTTCTTTCGGTATATCATTTGCATTTACGTCAATACGCATATCTAATTTTATCTCACCTTTTTGCATAATTATTAATCTATTAACATAAGCAAATGTCTTTTCTAAATCATGTGTTATTATGACTATTGTATGACCAAGTTTATGAAGTTTAATAATTTGTTCTAAAACTTGGCGAACACCTAAAAAATCAAGCCCATTAAATGGTTCGTCAAAAACAATTATTTCAGGTTGCATTGCTAAAATACTTGCTATTATCAGCCGTCTTTTTTCGCCACCAGATAATTCAGTTGGGCAGCGATTTTCATAACCGCTCAAACCAACAGAATTGATGGAATTTTTGACCAAATTATCTACTGTATTTCTATCAAATTTAAGGTTTTCAGGACCAAAGGCAATGTCATCATAAACTGTCTGACCAATAATCTGACTATCTGCGTCTTGAAAAACAAGTCCTATTTTTCGTCTTATATTCAATAAATTCTTTTTAATAGGCTCGTTTTCAAATAATACTTCGCCTGATGTTGGTTGCAGTAATCCATTAAAGTGACGAATTAAAACAGTTTTTCCTGAACCATTACTTCCTGCAATAAGAATAAACTCACCTTTATTGATTGTTAAATTTATTTTATTGATTGCAATCGTTTTGTTTGGAAATATATGTGTGACATTTCGTAATTCTAACATTTAATTCTCTGTTTTTTTTGAAGTTGGGAAAATTAATGGACGAATAATTTTTGCTAATGATACTGCAACAATTATTTTTATTGAATCTCCAATAATGAAAACCCAATAAATTACAAAAGTTTTTTCCCAACCTGATGGAAACTGAAATTTTAACCATAAAATACCCAAAAGGTGAATGATAAATGAACCTGCAATTAATGCTATAAAGTCTATATATATTTTATTTCGATTTTCAGAAATTATACCTATTACGAAGGCTGCTAAAACATAACCAATTAAATAACCGCCAGTCGGACCATAAATATGGTGAAAACCGCCATTACCACCAGAAAAAACAGGTAATCCAAGTAGTCCCAATAACAGATATAAACCTGTGCTTATTATAGCCCACTTTTTACCAAGCAGCAAACCACCTAAATATATA
Source organism: Bacteroidales bacterium (assembly GCA_013141385.1). Taxonomy (NCBI): domain Bacteria; kingdom Pseudomonadati; phylum Bacteroidota; class Bacteroidia; order Bacteroidales; species Bacteroidales bacterium. Next base: position 66,860 of record JABFRB010000043.1, read on the forward strand.
AAAAAAGTAGATAATACGACAGGAACGATACCAGTAGGAATACTGATATAAGCACCAACTATTGTTAGTGCAGTAAAAAGTGATGAATAAATCATCATTTTTAAATTTGAATTAGGCGTGCTTTCCATAAATTTTGTTTTTTGTTAAACAGTTCTATTATTAATTTGCAATTTAAACAACTTGTAATAAAATCTAATTTGTTTTGAATGATATTTGCCAATATTAAATCTTTCGTGTAATTGTGTTTTAAATAATTCATAATTAATAATATGCAAATTCGTTTGAATTACAGGCTTCAAACAATTATAATTGGAAAAATCAAAATCTGTAAGCCATTTTTTTGATGTACATTCTTCATAAAATTTTGTACCCGGGAAAGGTGTAACGTAATTAAAGTATGAAAAATCAGGTGATAATTTTTCTAATGTATTTAATGAACTACTTAATTCAGAGTAACTTTCATAAGGATAACCTATCATGTATGTAACCCAAGTAATTAAACCAATTGAATTTATTTGATTGAATTGTCTTTTTATTTGTAGAAAGTCTATTGATTTTCTGTTAATTCTTTCTAAAACAGCATTGTTAAAAGATTCAATACCAATCATTGGACCTAAACAGCCAGATTCTTTAATTTTTTTTAAAATATCTAAATTATTTATATCAGAAAGATTTGCGAAGCATTTCCAAACAAATTTTAATTTGCTCTTTTTTATTTCATCGCATAATTGAAATATACGTTCTTGGTCATAAAAAAAATCTTCATCGGCAAAAAATATTCCTTTAACCTTATATTTTGTAATTAGTTCATAAATTTCATTAATTACACTTTGTGTCGTTCGGCTTGTTATCTTTCCTTTCCATGTAATAGGGGTCGAACAAAATGAACAATTATTACGACAACCACGGACTGAATGTATTGTTGCCCAATTTAATGAAAATGCACGATATTTGTTCATTGGTAAATCAATTCTATCGGGCATTGGTAATTGTTTTAAATCACTAAGGCGTTTTCTACATCCATTATTTTTTATTAATCCATTTTCTTTATATACAAGTCCTTTAATAATTTCAAGATTATTTGTTTTATTTTCTAAACAATCAATCAATTCAATAAAAGTATCTTCACCTTCTCCTTTAATAACATAATCAATAGAGTTTTCTAAAATAATTTCAGGCATTCCAGAAGGATGTGTGCCACCAAAAACAATTGGTACATCTTTATATTCTGATTTTATTCGCTTTGAAAGCAAAAGGCCTTTGGGATAATTATAAGTCATTACAGAAAAACCTATTATATCTGGCTTATATTCAATTGTTTTGTTTATAATAAATTCATCAGGCCTATCTATTTGATCAATTATAATTGATTGGTGATTATATTTTTTTGAAATTGCAGATATATAGCATAGTCCCAAAGGCTCTCTTCTTACCTGTGAGGTATGAAGAAATTCTTTACTTGTTGCGGGGCTAATTAGTAATATCTTCATAATCTTGTTTTTATTGTTCAATCAAGTTTTACTTAATTCGTTTATATATTCAGTTTTCCGTTATAACAATTAATTTTATTTGTGTAACAACAATTTCAACCATACTAGTTTATAATGTTATCCAAAATAACTTATCATCATAGGATTATACAGATGTAGAATAATAAATTATAGAACATTCCCTAAATATAATTATAAGAAGTCTTCGACAGTAGATACGTATTAATGGGGTTGGTGTTACTATATTTTTATCTTTTCTATCTCCTTTTTCGTTAATCCCGTATATTCTATAATCTTTTCTATAGATTCTCCTTTTTGTTTCATTGTTTTGGCAATTTCAATTTTCCCTTCTTTCTTTGCCTTTTCCTCTGCAACCCTTACAGCCTCCTCTCGAATCTTCTTCTCCTCGGTGCGGATTCGCTCAATTAGCTCAAACGGGGGAACGTACTTGGTGCTCTCTGCCAGTTTATTCATTAAACCTAAATCTCCAAAGCCCTCGAAAGATTTGGTGGAGATTACGAGGTGGTCCAGCACCTCAACCTTGATTATACGCCCAACCTGAATTAGGTGGTCGGTGAGGTCTATATCTTTTTCGGAGGGTGTGAGATTCCCGCTGGGGTGGTTGTGTATTAGGATTACCTTTGTGCAGCCCTTCGTCAATGCGAAGCGGAATACGTTTATGGGCTCTGCGTAAGTGGCTGCTACGCATCCCAAGCTAACCAGCTCAACGTATTGTATGCGGGTGCTCGGGGCAAGACCCATTACCCAGAAGTGCTCCTTATCCCTATCGATTTTATCCTCACGCAGGAGTATCTCCTTCATTACTTTGAAGGCATCATCGCAGCTTCGGATTTTTATGCGCTGCTTGCGGGTGAGCTTTATGTTCATGGGGTGCGTTTTCGGTTCAGTGGAAACAAATGTAGGAAAATTTTGGATTGGGAGGGTTATGAATATCGAACAAGGAACAACGAATGTAGATTTTAGAAGATTTAAGGAAAACAAGCTGATTACGTATATCTCATACATCAAAAATCGTTGATCCTTGTTCTTAAATCAAAATGACAGACTCTAATTAGATCCTTCGCTCCGCTCAGGATGACAAGGGTTTTATATTACAATTCATCATTATTAAGGGGAGGGATTGGGGTTTCCAGAACTTACTGTTTCTTGTCATGCTGAACGGAGTGAAATCCGAAGGATTCGCAGAAGGCAACCATCTATATGTAGAAGATCCTTCGCTGCGCTCAGGATGACAGTTTACATTGATTTAATGTTAATTAGGGTCTGTTTCTAATGTCAGAATTTTATATCTGAATTGAATATCGAACAAGGAATAACGAATGTAGATTTTAGAAGATTTCAGGAAAACAAGCTGATTACTGATACCTCAAATATCAAAAATCGTTGATCCTTGTTCTTAAATCAAAATATGGTTAAGAGTTCCGATCTCTTCAAGAGATCGGAACTCTTTGTTAGAAGTTAAGTTTCTTTTTTTATTGGACATGCAAGGTCTTTAAGAATAGTAAAGAGGGTGTCCAAAATTATGGACACCCTCTTTACGTTTTAAGCCATCGGCTAATTACTTCTTTGGTCTTTCGTACTTGCAGCAACCAGGAAGCGATGAATAGGTCTTGTCATCAGCTTTCATAGCATCAGTATCATGTCCAACCTTTGTAACGGCTGTTTCAATCTTTTCCAAATTTGTTTTTGCTGGATCATAGGTAACCTCAAGCATTGAGGTTTCTTTATCCCAGTTTGCTTTAGTTACCCCATCAACCGATTTAGCGGCATTATCAATACGCTTTTCGCACATACCGCATTGCCCGTAAACCTTTACCTTTTCGGTTTTCAGGTTTTGTGCCATTAAACCCATTCCAAAGGCCAAAACCATTGTTAGTGTAATAAATATTTTACGTTTCATGTTAAGTTGTTTTTGTTAATACTAGTAATTTATATGTTTCAATGTTTACATTAACAATTCGATCCTAAGATTGTTTTTAGTTTAATTTAAATTTAACATTGTTTATAAATTCGTTAGAATAGCAGTAAAATTATTCATGTAAATAATTTAGTAGATATTTCATCTGAAGGAATAAAAAGAATGTCGATTACACATGCAATTCTAGCGCTAATATTTCTCGCAAAGTCGCAAAGTTCGCTAAGAAGAAAAAACTAAAAGTTTTTTCCTTTTGCGCTGATCAATTGTGTAATTACAAGTTTTTTAATAAAATTATACTGATATGTTTTTGCTGTTGCTTTTCTTGTAGTTTTCCCTCATTCATCGCTTTTATATAACTTTTACAGAGGAAAACCTTAATTTCCTTGCGGCTTTGCGACTTAGCGTGAAAATTCTTTAGGGTGTTGAATAGCTGTTTACCAGCTCTCCCACATAATATTCTCTTTTCTGAATTTATCCCTTGGTTTATCAACTCCATCGGGGCAGCCAATTGGTATCACATTTAGTGGGATAACCTTTTCGGGTATGCCTAAGATTTCTTTAACAATCTGAACTCTTTCGGGACGAGGGAAAACGCCAGTCCAAACGGCACCTAATCCAAGCGATTCAGCTGCTAATAGGATATTTTGTGTGGCGGCTGAGCAGTCCTGTACCCAGTAACCCTCAGGGCTATCCTGCCCAGAGCGTTCAGGTATACCACATACTACAATTGCTGCCTTAGCTCTGAAAAGCATTTTAGCATAAGGCAAACCATTAGCAAGCTGGTTTAGGGTATTCCTATTGGTAATCGCAATAAATGCCCATGGTTGTAAGTTTCGTGATGAAGGAGCAGCCATTCCTGCACGCATCAATTCTTCAAGTTGCTCTTTAGTTACTTCAACACTTTCATCGTAAAGCCTAACGCTTTTGCGATTATAGATTGCTTTAAGCACAGGGTTGGATTCCATAGTTTTGTCGGTTATTTTATGTTGCTACTAGTTGCTTTTTATTAGGTTTCCGGCCATCTGCCCACAGGCAGCTCCTATATCCTGCCCTCTGGATTGACGAACCGATGATAATACTCCATTTTTCTCTAAACAGCTAATAAATGAGTTTAGTTCTAATTCATTAGGTGCATTGTATGGCGAACCGTTATGACTATTCCAAGAGATAATGTTTAGATGATAATTTATCCCTTTTAACAGATCTGCTATTGCAAAAGCATGTTGCTGGGTCAGATTCACCCCCCCTAAGGCAACATACTCAAATGATAATCTTAACGGTTTTTCTAATGGATTTTGTTTAATAAGATCTATAACCTTAGATATAGGGTTTGTGTTTTCAATTGGCATTAGTTCTTTTCGTTCAGAGTTAATTGGATTGTTTAAACTGATAGCGAGATTACAAAAAGGTTTTTCCAAGAATTGTTTTAGCGGTTCAAGCAATCCAACCGTTGAAATGGTAATATTCGATGCTCCAAAAGCCATTCCCCACTGCGATGTGAAAATTTCAACAGCCTTTTTAACTTCAGTAAAGTTGTCGAAAGGTTCACCCATTCCCATAATTACCAATCTATTTACCTCTTTACAGTCTGGTATACTATAGAGTTGATTAACAATATCTAATGCTGAAAGATTTCCATTAAATCCAATTTTACCTGTTAAGCAAAATTTGCATCCCATTCTACAACCCGATTGCGATGAAATACAGAGTGTATTTCTCTTAATACTTGGCATAAATACAGATTCGAACTGTTGCCCTTTCCTATTACTAAATAGATATTTTTGAGTTTTATCTTTTGATTCTGTTAATTGAGATGGTAGGTATTTGCCAATAGAATAAGCGGAGTCAAGAGATTTTCTAAGAGCATTTGGAATTGATTCGATTAAATCAAAGCTAAATTCATTTTTTTTTGTATAACCATTTTGAAATCGCAATCGCTTGATCTGCTCGTCCATTGAGAGTTTGAACAATTTCTTCTATTTCAGGAAGAGTTTTCCCAAGGAGCGGGGTTTTCATGAGAATAATTTTATATTATACGATTGATTTATAGCAAGATGAATATGTCATAGTAACCGTTTATGAATTACAATCATGGAACACCCATATTTTGTTCATCTCCTTTTGTTTTAGTCTACAACATGGGTGTTTCATCAGTTTGTTAAATTTCAAAAGCAAATTTATTATAATATAGTAAACCCAAACCAATGGTTTTTAAAGAAATAATGGGGAATTTAAAATTTTGATTAAACTCAAGGCTCAAACAATGGTTTTAGAGAATTAATTAGGATAAAAAAACTATTTTTACGCCATAACCACCGGGCCGATTTTATTCTTTCTCATAGCATTAATAACTAGGTTCGGTAAAAGTTGAGCTATATTTGAGAGTCCAATTAATTATCAGCTCAATGAACAAGATAGAATATCAGCTTAACAACGGCTGATATTCTTTTTTTCTAATATCTTTCTCGAAATTCATATTTAGAAACTACTATAAGTGTAAATACGCAACTATTATTTACCTTAGCCCTTCAAAAAAATAACATAAAAATGAGTAATAAAAGCATTCGAAAATATTGTGTACTTTGCCGTTTTGTTATATTCATCTATATTTTTACAATTGTTTTTGTTGTGTCTGGATGCAATAGAAAAATTGGAGTAAAACCCGGAGAACAACCTAAAACAAATACATCAAAATGTAAGTGTAAAAAGAAGAATGCTTTATATTCGAGTTGTTTTACAGTTAATCCATCGGAACACATATTAAGTACTCCTCAGAAAGTAAGTTAAGTTGTTTTGTAAAAATTATTATTTCGCAATAAAATGGATAGTAAAAAAAGAGTTGCAGTAATTGGAAGCGGTAGTTGGGCAACAGCTATCGTTAAAATTCTTCATGAAAATTTGCCCCGTGTAAATTGGTATATTCGTGAGAAAGAAATTATTGGGCACTTAAAAAAGCACCATCATAACCCACAATTTCTAAGTTCGGTTCTTTTCGACACTTCTAAATTGAACATTAGCAATGATATCAACGAAATTGTTAGGAATTCGGATATCCTAATTTTTGTTGTCCCATCTGCTTTTTTAAAGGCATGGCTTGAGCCACTTACTGAATCGTTTGACAAGAAGTATGTTGTTTCAGCCATTAAGGGAATAATTCCACACGACAATACAACAATTGCCGAATATTTTTTTAAAAACCATTCTGTGCCGTTTGATAGACTTGGAATAATAAGCGGGCCGAGCCATGCAGAGGAGGTTTCTCTCGAAAGATTATCATATCTTACCTTTTCGTTTAAGGATAAGGACAAAGCAAAGGAGGTGGCTGCTCTTTTTGAACGTCATTATATAAAAACGGTAACAGGGACAGATATTTATGGAACTGAATATAGTACGGTTTTGAAGAATATTTTTGCCATTGCCGCTGGTATTGCTCATGGGCTTGGTTATGGAGATAATTTTTTGGCCGTATTAACCAGTAATGCTCAGCTTGAAATTCAAAGATTTCTCGATGAAACATATCCAAGTAAAAGAAAAACGAGTACATCTGCATACCTTGGCGACCTTCTTGTTACCTGCTACTCTCAGTTTAGTCGAAATAGAACGTTTGGAACTATGATTGGTAAAGGGTATTCAGTTAAATCGGCAATGCTTGAAATGAGCATGGTGGCCGAAGGGTATAATGCAACAGCATGTATTAAGGAGATTAATGAGAAGTACAAAGTTAAGATGCCTATAACGGATGCTGTATATAATATCCTATATGAAAATATTTCTCCTGCTATTGAGATGAAACTGTTAACGGATAAACTTAAGTAAAGAATAATTTCAAACATTTTCTGTATGCCTAAACTATCAGTAGATATTAGCAACATTTACGAATTCGTAAGCAATAAACAGGTGTTTGCCTACAAAGAAGAGATGATGCGCAATCAAGAACTTCTTGAAACAAAAACAGGCAAGGGTAGTGAATTTCTAGGATGGCTTAATTTGCCTTCATCAATAACTTCGGAAGAGCTAGAGGGTATAGATAAAGTAGCAAAAGATCTGATCTCGAAGAGTGAGGTTGTTGTAGTTGTTGGAATTGGAGGATCTTACTTAGGAGCAAAAGCTGCTATTGAAGCATTAAACAATAGTTTTGCAAATCTATACAATAATAAAAATAAGCCAATTGTACTCTTTGCAGGGCAAAATATCTGTGAGGATTATCATAAAGAATTGCTAGAATTACTTGATACCCGATCTTATTCTATTGTTGTTATTTCAAAATCAGGGACAACGACAGAACCTGCTATTGCATTCCGATTGCTTAAGCAGCATCTTGAGAAAAAAGTTGGAAAGGCTGAGGCTTCGCAACGAATTGTTGCTATAACCGATAAATCTAAGGGCGCATTAAGGAAACTAGCAGATCAAGAGGGGTATCGTACTTTTATTATCTCGGATGATATTGGAGGCCGTTACTCTGTTTTAACACCTGTTGGCTTACTGCCAATTGCTATTGCAGGTTTTAGCATTAGCGATATGATTGCAGGCGCAAAGGACGCAGAAAAGCAAACAAGTTCTGATGTTCGATTCGATGAAAATCCTGCCTGTATTTATGCCTCTGCACGTAATGCTTTATATCGTAAGGGTAAGAATGTTGAGATAATGGTAAACTATACGCCCAAACTTCATTTCCTAACGGAATGGTGGAAACAGCTTTATGGCGAAAGTGAGGGTAAAGAGAATAAAGGGATTTTTCCTGCAGGCGTTGATTTTACATCCGATTTACACTCAATGGGTCAGTATATTCAAGAAGGTGAGCGAATTCTTTTTGAAACAGTATTAAGTGTGGATTCCCCTGCCAAGAATTTGGTTATCCCTAATGATCCTGATAATCTAGATCAGCTCAACTTCCTTTCTGGTAAACGTTACTCCGAAGTGAATAAAATGGCTGAATTGGGAACAATATTAGCTCATATTGATGGGGGCGTTCCTAGTATTAAAATTACTATTCCTGAGTTAAACCCATACTGGCTGGGTTACACCATGTATTTCTTCGAGAGGGCTTGTGCCTTAAGTGGGTATACTATAAATGTTAACCCATTCGATCAACCGGGGGTTGAGGAATACAAAAAGAATATGTTTGCATTGCTTGGTAAGCCAGGATTTGAGGCTAAGGGAAAAGAATTACGAAAAAGGCTCGGGGAATTTTAACTCCATGAAATATAAAAGCCCCAAGGATTAATTTTTTTGAGGTGTTTATTTAAGCACTAATTTTAACATTCTGATATGTAATGGGATCACCTTCAACCATTCGAACAATAAGTTTATGAAAAATGGTTTGCTTATGTATCGATCTGTTGATCCTAAAGC
>JABFRB010000044.1 GCA_013141385.1 Bacteroidales bacterium
TTCATAGTTTTCGTAGGCTTTCTCTGGGAGACCTATATTATACCCCTAATGTAATAAACATAACCTAAACTCTACTATTTCAAAGAACAATTTTTATCTTTTTTTCTTAAGTCAACGACATTGATATTTGTATTATTAATTTCGTCCAAAACAAAATCTATTTTTTTAGCAGTTTGATTGTTAAAAGTATCAATTCTCATTTCAATTTTATTTAAATCCAATCTAATACTATCTATTTGCTCCTGCTTTATCTTAGTTTCCCCAGAGATAAAGTTTTTCAAATTTGCTACGGAACTGATGACTGACACCATAAGTGCGGAAAGTGCTATTATCCATTGTCTTCTATATCTTTGTTCTTCCCTTGCAATAAAACCTCGCTTGCAAAAACGTTTAAACTCATCTGTTGGAATAATATTCTTAATACAATATTTAAGCAATAAATCAATGTACCTCTCGTCTTCGATTTCACGTTTCATTCCACTTTCAGTTCCTTTTCCAAAACTAGTAATTTCAGTTACTACTTTTCTGCCGTCTTCAATTTTAAATAAACTACTTGTTTGATAGGTTAAGAGAAATCCTTCCTTTTCCAAAAGCTCTATAAGGGATATTGTTGTAAATAATATATCTTCTATCTCAAATATCCATTCATTAATAGCCTTAATAACTGGAAGGTTAAAGTGAATTGTTACTTTTCTAGGATTAAAGCATACCGAAATGCATACTCCTTCGAGTTTATCTTCAATTAATTTTGTTAATGAAATATGCTGCCTATCAGCGGGCAGAGATGAGTTGCGGACATTTTCATCTTTCTTAGTAAGAATTCTTTTACAAAGGCTTTTTTCGAATTTACTCAGTAACCTCATTGTTCAGTAATTAATTATATTGTTCATTGTCCTCTGCTTACCACTAACATTTCTGCGGCAAAAGCTGTTAGGGAATTAACTGCAACTTTTCATTCCACTGTAAACTTTTACTAAAGTACTAAAAACTTGCTTTTCTGTGCATCTGCCCCAATAGATTTTACCACGTGTTGGGTGCTGGCTTTTTTTTCTTCAATTCTTATTATCGTTAAGTAGAGAACCTATTAAAATACCTGCTAATACAATCCCCGTGCTTACTAATATAACCTTTCCGATATCTTCATTTAAACTTTCTCTTACAAATTTTTTATAAGTCTTTAGTTGCTGTGGTTTATAATCTGGCTTAACTGCAAATGGCAAATTAATAGCCCTATCATCTGAAATGTAAATCTCTGGTCGCTGATTTGGTTCATTTTTTTGAGTATTAATCTGTGCTGTTTTGAAAACTTCAGCAACATTAAAAATTGGTTTATTCTCCCTTGATATTTTGTCTTTTACTACATGTAATAAACTTGAAGAAAACAAACCACCATAGTCATAACCATAGTCCATTGAAGCGTTTCCTTCGGAGGTTGCAAATAACAAAACACGAGCCGTTTGAATTTTTGAGATATGTTCTTCATACATTGCTCTTGCTTTAATTGGATTTGGATTTGGGAAGTTTATCCCTTCTAATAAAGGTACACCAGCAAATCCAATAAATTCGGGGTAACTTCTACAAGCGTCAATTATTGTTATTTGACGTTTTGCTCGCGTTGCTAAGTGTTTTTTTACTTCTGGTGCTTGATCTGAATTAAATATAACTCTTGGATTCTTATTTATGTCAGTATATCCATGACCCGAAAAATAAACAAATGCAAAATCAACATTTTCACAAGCACTTAAAGATGGTGAAACTTGTTCGAAAGTAGGGTTGAATGGAAAAGTTATAATTTCTTTTTCTGTCCAACCTCCACCAATAGATGATGTTAAAAAACCATATATATTTTCAATATCAGTTTTAACACCTGATAAATAATTACCAGCTTTGGGTGTTTTGGGGTCAGAGGGGCTTCCAATAAGCAATGCTAATCTTCTCATATACTTGTTTGTTTTTAACTTCTTTGTTGATTTTTCCACAGTAAACTCATTGTGAGAATCATTCTAAACTTGCACACAATTCATTTACAGGTCATATTATACCAAACTTATCCACCCATTCTTGATGTATAACTTTAGTTCTTATTATCCTTCACAAAATTAATCTTTTCCACCAATCATCAAACAAAACTTCTATTTTTTATAAACAAAAAAGAGTGTGTTTCAAAAGTTCGAAACACACCCTTTTTATTTGTACTCCTTATTTGAGGAGATTTCTAAATATTCAAATCTCAGAGGCTAAACTTTTCTATTGATACAGCCCCTGCTTGGCATTACGAGATGGTTACTGCATCGGAGGTGGAGTGTTTCTCATCGTTCTCCTTATCCTTACTCCTACCATTACGGGCAGCAATGGTGGTTTTGTAGTAGTTTATCATCTCGTTTACCTCACCAACAAATGTGGCAACGGTTGGTTTTGCTACGCCAAGAACTACAGAGGCATTTATCTTATCCACAATCCTATTGTATATTGGGTCAATAGCCTTGCGGGTTATCCGAACATCACCGTTATCGCGACCAGCATATTCGGTGTTACGCTCGTTGAATGCAGCCTGAAATTCATCGTTTTGCTTTTTCATCTCCGCAACCCATGATGTTATACCAACTTTTTGCAAGTGGTTAGCGTTGGGCCTCTGCATAAGAGTGGTTAGCAGGTTAGTCATGGCAGTACTCTCCGCATTGTACGATAGGTTGCGGATATCCCCGAAGTTGTCAATAATTCGCATTATTACCTCGGCGCTTGCAACCTCATCCGCAAAGGGGCTTAGAATGGTTGCCTTCACTTTTAGGTTAATGGCATTCCATGTTTTGTCGCGTACTAAATCCTGCTGCTCAATGCTTTTGGATTTACTACTGCCCATCTCCATTCGCATGGCGGTTTCCTGAACGCCTATGCTGGTATTAAACTCCAAAACCTCGCTATCGATTCCTAATTCGGCAGCGGAGTGCTTTGTAATTAGAGCATTAAAATCGCTCATGTACTGATGATGTTCGTTATGACGTAAACGAACCAAACTAATACCTTCAATTTTAATCATAATTTTAAATGCTTTTTAATATTGTATTATAAAATTAAAAAGGATTATTTAATTGACCAATAGCCCTCCGTGGTTTTAAGAATAATTAGCTGTAGGTGCATGTTTCTTGCCTAAAACTGGGGTGAGTAAAAAACGGCGGTTTTTTCTTTGCCACAATCTCAGGCGAGTAAAAAACAGCTGTTGAAGCCTTGCCCTGAGTTTTAGAAGCAAAAAAACAACGGTTTTTTCCTTGCCAGAATCTCAGGCAAGCAAAAAACAGCTGTTGAAACCTTGCCTTGAATTTTAGAAGCCAAAAAACAACGGTTTTTCCTTTGCCAGAATCTCAGGCAAGCAAAAAACAGCTGTTGAAGCCTTGCCTTGAATTTTAGAAGCCCAAAAAACAACAGTTTTTTCTTTGCCAGAATCTCAGACGAGTAAAAAACTACGGGTTAAGCTATACCAAGAGTTTTGGTATAATCTCTTTCAATGAATCAATAGATCTTTGATTTTGTATTGGTGCGGTCTGAGATCGCTATTTAGTTACGACGAAGTTATGGTTAACGCCTAAATTTTTACAAGCAGGGAGTTAACTTCGTCGAATTCCCTGCGGTCGTTTGACTTTAGCTCCACAATTTGTCAAATAGTTTGTCATAACCACGCTGATTATAAAACTTTGTAAACTCTAAATTGTCAGATGCTGGAAATTCAATTTTGATTTCTTCTGAAAGGTTTTTCAAAACTTTGTCGCCAACTGATTTTGAAAACTTTCCTCTCAATGCTTTCTCATACCAAGTATGCAAATCACTTTCTGTTACGATGCTTTGTATTTTAGATTTCCAACCGATTTGATTTAGCAACGAAACAATAAGTTTCTGTTCGCTGTCTTTGCAAACAATTACAATTCTATCTGCCGAAACTGAAGTAACAATATTTTCTGCAAGTTCTTCAGTCAGGGATAAATGTTTAATTTGAATTACAAGTCCGAAGTTAGCCCACATATCAAGTCCTCTGTCTGCTGCATTTGTAACGCCAACACGATTTATTCTTGCTGGCACTTTCATTTTATTTTGTTTAGGAGTAAGACGAATAACTTTTTGCGCAAAGTCCTCAAACTCTTTGAAAATGTCTTCCTTTGCAGGGTTCATACTTACTTCAACTGAAACTTCCAACGCTTCAACAAGTGCAGAGAAAAGAGAAAACACAATTATCTCATAAATTTTATCAATGCTTCTTCTTAACCCTGGCTCATTCCAAAACAGTGCAAGAAACTCATCAAGTTTGAAATTGTTTTTATCGTGTGAATTGCAATAGTCATTTCCTGTTGACATTTGAGAAAACCTTTCTGAAAATCTGCGGTAGATATACGCCTCTACAATTCCTTTTTTATTACGATTTTCTTTCCCAAGCACAACTAATGTTGAGGGTGGAATAGCATTTTCATTAAAAATATCGTCTTGGTATCGTGCTGAAGAAGTGCTTGTTCTGCCCAAAAATTTGTTGCAAATAACATCTCTCCACCGCTTTGAAACATTGCGATAGGTTTGTAAATCAGAAAGAGTAATATCTTTTTCCGTTCTATCTCTGTGTAGAATTTCTGCAATTTGAATTGGCTTGTAAAGATGAACTCTTGCTTTAGAGATTACTTTATCAATGGACTGCTTGGCTTCTTTTATATTCATTTTGCGGTACTAATAATTTTAGTTGAACTGCTTCTTTTCTTGCTGTTTCTTGGTTTTTCAAAGCACTTATAATTTCGCCTGCAATGGCTTTAATAACTGGAACAGAAACCGAATTTCCTGCAACTTTTCTTGCTTGTGAATATGGAATATTTATTTTAAATGTGTCTGGAAAACCTTGTAAACGCAACATTTCTCTGTCTGTTAGTCGCCTTACGCCATTTACAACAAGGTAATTATAACTTCCTCCTGCTCTTAATGCACACGAATAAGGTAATGCAGAAATATTACCACCAATGTTTTCGTGCCAAACAGACGGATAGGGAGGAATGCCCTTAACCGCATTTAATCTTTTTTCTTTCAGTTGGTCTGATAGAAAATAACTTTTAGGAATGTCTTCGTCCTTTTGTAAAATAGTTGTCAATGGTTGATAATAACCAAGTGGTTTAGGAAACTTAAAATGAATAGGGTTGCGAAAACCTACTATGTAAATGCGTTCCCTTTTTTGTGGCACACCGAAGTCAAGTGAATTAAAAACTTTATGATAAACAGTATAACCAAGTCCTTTTAGTTTTTCTAAAATAGTAGCAAAAGTTAGTCCTTTGTCATGTGTTGTCAAACGCTTTACATTTTCTAATAAAAACGCTTGCGGTTTTTTAGCTTCTAAAATTGCTTCAATGTTGAAGAATAAAGTTCCTCTTGTGTCTGCAAATCCAAGTCCTTTTCCAGCAATACTAAATGGTTGACAAGGAAAACCTGCCAATAAAATGTCATGGTCTGGAATGTCTTGTGGTGCAATTTCATTGATGTCGCCAAAAGGCTTTTCGCCAAAATTTGCTTCATACATTGTCTGCGCTGACTTGTCCCATTCTGATGTAAAAACATTTTCACAACCGTATGCCTCAAAGCCAAGTCGTATGCCACCAATACCTGCAAAAAGGTCAATTGTTTTATATTTTTTTATCATTCAGTTTTATCTTTTTCTATTCGTCCAAAAATAGTCATAATACTTGCTTGTTTTCTCGTTTTTGTTTATAAGTTATGAACGTTCAATGTTAGCACGGGCTGTTTTTAGGGTTCTAACTAACGTTTTTGTAAAATACTGCAAATCATGTTGGTATAATTTTCAGATCATCTGCAGTTAAATCAAATTTAGCGATTTGCTTTTGAATTCTTTTCACAATACCAAGTTTTCTTTTTTGATCCAGAAACAGGTATCCTTCCGGATTGACGTACGGGGTACCTTTAACGACCATATTCCATATGATGACGGCAAGCTTTCTTGCAGTTGCGCTGATTGCAGAAACACGCCCTTTCCTAAAGTTGATCCGTTGAAAAAAGTCTCTCAGGGGCGTTGATTCCTTCAGATTTCCTATAGCATTTGCTGCATTCCTTAGCGCTATTTTAAGCCTGTTGCTCCCTTTGGGAACTCTGCTCGAAAGCACTTTTCCTCCGCTAACCTTATTGTTTGGAGCTAACCTGAGCCAGGAGGTGAACTGTTTTGCTGTAGGGAATTTTCTGATGCCTTCAACGCCGACTTCGCTCATGATTGTCAGGGCTGTAGAATAGCTCATCCCTTCAATGGCAAGCAGATCGATGCCCTCAAACATCTGGTAGGACTTCAGGTTTAGGTCAATGTCCTTGGGGGTATTTTTATTGACCCTCTTGTAGGTTTTCGGTTCAATGAAGTGCTGCTTCTTGTTGTCATCCTGCTCAATAATTTCATTGAGCGTCTCCGCTATCATTTGATCGCATTCCGATACCTTTTTTTGAAGATGGTCATACGTGTCAAGCTCCTGTTTGAGCGCAAACAGGTAGTCTTTTCTGCCATTGGTCTGAAGCGCTTTGGCAATTTCTGCTTCACTTCTTTTACAGTTCCCGTGGCGAAGGGAGGCTAATTTCTCGGGCCTGGTTTCTCCCCCGCAGATGGCGCGAATGATGCTTAATCCGGTCAACCCACACGTATCTTTTACCACAACGTCTAACCGGAGGTTTAGCAGGCGCAGGTATTTTTGCATCTTCTTGGACGTGGAGGCTGCCGAATGCAGCAGATTTGCCCTTTGACGGCAGTAGGTGCGTAGCTGCTCCGTTTTACCATCGGGGAGAAAGCTGCTGGTGAGCAACCCTAGGCTGTGCAGCTTTTGTATCCACTGACAGTCCTTGATATCTGTTTTCTTGCCTTTGATGTTCTTGGTGAATTTACCATTGCACAGGATCACGTGAAAACCTTTTGAGATCAGAATGGCGTAGAGGTTTTGCCAGTAGGTTCCGGTGCTTTCCATGGCAATCGTTTTAATCTCGTTCTCGTTGAGCCATTCGGCCATTTCAAAAAGATCCTGATTAAAAACACCGAACTCCCTGATGTCCTGTTCCCGCTGCCCAACTGCCACCCAATGAGAGCGGCTTCCAATATCAACCCCCGCAGCATGAGGGTTGACTATTTCCATTGAAATCTCTTTTTCTTCCATCGTTTTTGGCTATAAAAAGCTCTTAGGAGATGTGCTTTGGGCAAAGTAATTATTCTAATCGGGGTTGTAAACCACCACTGAAGTCATCGCAAACATCTCAACCAGGATTGCGCCCGTGCTTTAATGCAACAGTTTAAAAATCGGCCTTACAAAGAGCTGACACAAAGATAAAAAGTAGATGGTAATTTTCCCACGTTAGCCTCGGAAGTCAATGGTGTGGTATAGGGTGGATTGCGCCTAACACGTTTATATGTCTGTTTTTTTTCAAACCTCTACACCCATTTATATCTATAGGTCTGTTTTTTAATATCCTTTTACAAATTTAGTCTTTCCCACCAATCGTCAAACATAACTTCTGTTTTTTATAACTATAGGCAGTTACTACCGATTGGAAATATATTCATCATCGGCATAAACCAAATTTGAAGTTAAGGATTTTTGGGGTTATATCCTGCTTGTAATTGCTACACTGTAACCCCGTCAGGGTTTCGAACCCTGACGGGGTTTGCGTTAAACCCAAGAGTTATATATAATTTTGGAGGATTACCTTCTTGCCAGCGTATGCTAAAAAGGTTTATCCAATTTGATATAGTTTATCAGCTTATCGTTGGAGTTTAGATATTCCGCTGAGCATGGGTTACCGTACAATGCTCGTTCAAGGTAATTGTTAATACCCTCGTTAAATTGTATTTTACTATTTCCGGCTGGGTTGCTATTACCATTCTCAATATTCGATAAATCAATTGTGAATGGCATCCTGAAAACAATACCCGAATTCTTCAACTTGAATATTAGGGGTGTTAGCCCTCTCCCTGCTATCCTGCTGGGAGGGTTTCCTATCAGCTCCATCGATTTACTATTCGGGGTAAGTGATGTTAAACTGCTGGCAGCCGAGTATGTATCTTCGTCCTGAATTACGTATATCTTCCTAAATATTTTGGAATTATTCTGCAATGGCTTTATGGTATCGGTTGAAGCAGAAATCTCAATAAATTTATAGGATCCTATAGATACATTGGCTTCGGCGCTGTCTTTTATATTATATAAATTCAAAACCCTCTTGGTTGGACTGTTATTTAAAGCACCTATACTGCTCCTCACAACAACAGGTTCGGCTAAAACGCTCTCCAGTATCTTTTGCCAAACAACATCCTGCCCTCCCCTATTGCTCCTAACATCTAGCACAACTTTCGTTATGCTATCGTTGAGCTTATCGTGAATTAATTTAAAGTAATACTCTTCGTTAAACATAAAGGGAATCCTAAGATATAGAATATCTTTACCAATAACCTCGGCAAAAGGTTTACTGCACATACTTTCGTGCTCCTTCAAAAGGATTTCGAGCGGCTGGGCAAGGTTAATTGTTACAGTGTTTTCGCCAATTGTTAGGGTGAATTTACGGATTCCCAATTCGGGCATCGCCAAAAAAAACATCTCCGAGTACCATTTCCTATGGCTCTCGTCCCACCTTAAATCGTAAAAATGATACTTATACTTTGAAACAAAAGAGTCGATGCTAATATCATTAATAGCCCTAACCTCAAGCCCCTCCTTAATCTTTGCTCCATTGTAATTGAAAGGACGGACATTGTAGTACTTTCCATCAATATATTTCACCCTTAAACCACACTTTATTTGTGAGTAGATGCTGTCGTAAACGAGTTTAAAGTATCTGTCGGCGTTGAGCGTATCGGCTAGGGATACATTGCCAAAACTGGCTAGGTTGCCAAAGCGTTTGGTGTATAGGATGATGGTTGATTTGTCGGCAAAAATCAGGTGACCATCGTTGAGCACGGCAAATGCCTGTTTCATTATAAACGCAAAGTCTTTGGCTGTTTTGGCGTTTGAAATTCCTTTCCCAATGCTGTTTAGCTCTTTGTTAGCTTCAATACCAGTTTTCTGCTCCAGCTGCGGGCGCAATGCGTAGTAATTGTTTACGATGGTGGTGAACTGGTTGTAATCCTCCATCATCGCATTCTGCGATAATACTTGTGCTGTTGTTGCAAGTGGGTAAAGAAGGCTTAAGCCTATAAATAAAGATTTAAGGATTCTGGACATTATTCTTAATTCTATAGTGGTTGAAGAGGAAAGTATTAAGGTTGTTCTTTATATCTGCACACGTATTGGCCTGCTCGTTTCTATGTACGCTTTCAATCCTAGCGTATGGGCATCCGCCATCGCAAATTGGGAAGTAGAAACATTCTTTGCACTCTTGGAGCGATAAGGGATCGGCCTCAACTAGGTATTCGATGTATAGATCCGATGCTTTTAGATTGAAGATATCGCCAATGGTTTTGTCCTCAACCCCAATATCGTTCCAGCATTTGTAGAGTTCACCTTTAGGGCCAACAACAAAGCTGTTGATATGACGGGCAGTACATTCGCCAAATCCCGATTTTGGGTAGAATGCCAACGGTATTTTATATTTATCGTACTGCTGCGCCATAAACTCCAGCTTGTCCTCCTTTTGGAAAAGGCACGATGAGTTACACTTGGTTGAGTAAATATCGGTAACATACCCAGGATGTACGGATAGATTATTTGTGGGGATTATTTCTTTTAGGTGATAGTAGAGCTGGTGATATTCGTCCTGATTATTCTTGTCGACATTAACCCTAAGGGCTACCTTCATCTCGGGGATAATTTCAAAAAGGGTGGTTAAGTTCTTTATAATGGTTTGGAAGCTGTTCTTGTGCTGCTTGTGGGGTCGCCGTATATTGTGGGTTTGTTCAAGCCCATCTAATGTAATCTGTAGCTGTGTTATCTGGAGAGATTTAAGATTAGATATTACATTTTTATCTAATAGATACCCGTTAGTAATCATTGCTGCTTGATAGTTGATACCCAATTTTAGAATCTCTTCGGTAATTTTCTGTACCTTTTTATACGCGATCAATGGCTCACCGCCGTACCACGTTACACGCAAAAACTCAATGTTTTTATGGTTTTTAATGAAATTAATAATTCCATCAATAACCTCCTCGGACATTTGATGCTCCGATGTTAAGTGATCCTTTTCGTAGCAATACTCACATGCAAAATTGCACGACATGGTGGGCGCAATGGTTAAAGTTAAGTACTTTTTCTCAAACCTTGAGAGTAATCTCTGTAGCTTGATTTTGTTGTATATAGCCGAGTCGTTCTCAACAAGGATATTTTCTGCCTTTAGCCTCTCAATACTCTCAGGGTCTAAATCCAGTTTGCCAGCAGCGCAATCCTTCATAACCTCGTAATCATCGGCATTTAGCTTTATAAAATTATTGGTATACGAGTTATACAAAAAATACTCTTTATTATCGGTTTCGAATAGGTAGTTATACTTTGACCATTTCATACAATTAAATTAAGCTTGATTAGAAAAGTAAACTTTAATAATAGTGCAAAACGTAAGGGCTGCCCTTAACAGCATTTGTGCAGCGACAGCCCGAATAGGTTTAGCATAAACTGCTTTTGCAGATACAATCTGGAGCACAATTCCAAGCATCACAACCCCACCATGGATCGCATTGGGTATCTACCTCAGCAAACATACCCCCTTTTAATTCGGACATTGCTAAATTCGACAATCGAGCATCAATCTCTTTTTGAGAATCTTTCTTTTCAACAAAGTTGAATTCCTTTAATGTTTTCATAATAAACAATATTTTGGTTTGTTGTGTAATAATAAAAATATATATCCAATATTCTATATTTTAATACAATTTATTTGCGTATTTCAAAGGCAATAAACTAAGAAAACTGCAAAAAAGAAGGGCTGCCTTTAACAGCATTCGTTTTCGGGCAGCCCTTGAATAGGTTTAGCACAAACTGCTCTTGCAAACACAGTCTGGAGCGCAATTCCAAGCATCGCAGCTTCTCCATGGATCGCATGGAAGAGCAACTTGCTCTGCCAATACACCTCCTTTTAACTCAGACATCGCTAAATTCGACAACCGAGCATCAATCTCTTTTTGCGAATCTCTTTTTTCAACAAAGTTGAATTCCTTTAATGTTTTCATAATAAACAATTATTTGGTTTGTCCTGTAATAATAAAAATATATATCCAATATCCGATAATTTAATTCACTTTATTGTGCAGGTTTCATAGGTTATAAACTTTAAAGCAAGCAATAAAAAAGTAAAAGGATATATTTTAGACATTGTATTAGATTAGGCTGCTTTGAGTTTGATAAGAGTCCCGAACTTTTTAAAAAGTTCGGAACTCTAGGGTTTAACTTCTTTTCGAGGATTAAATTTTCTGAGTAAACTTTAGGTATAACAGTTGTTGCTTAATCTGTATAAAGTCTTTTGAATGACTCAACTAGAAATATTTCGCCAATTAATCGTGCTGTCATTGCATATAAACTTAAGAAAGGGGCAAAACAAAGGGCTGCCTTCAATATATATTTAAAGCAGCCCTTAAAAGTTTACAATGAATCGATTTTACTAATAAGGTTTTAAATCAATAGGTTGTGGAACAAAAGGCTGTGGATCGAAAGGTTTTGGATCAGCAATTGCTAGGTTACTCTTGCAAACACAGTCTGGATTGCAATTCCAAGCATCGCAACTGCTCCATGGATCACATGTTCCTAATGCACCTCCTTTTAATTCTGACATTCCTAAATTCGACAATCGAGCATCAATCTCTTTTTGTGAATCTCTTTTCTCTACAAAATTGAATTCTTTTAATGTTTTCATAGTATATAATTTTTTAGATTGTAATGTAATATTAAAAAATATATACTTAATATTCGATAATTTAGACCGATTTATTTTGCAGGAATGATTAATTGCAAATTGGAAAATAATCAGGCATAAAAAAGTTGCGAGATTATATATTGAATAGCGCAATTAGAGTTAATTTGCTTATTAAATATTCTATTGCGAATAATAGAATTTTACCGAATTATTGTAGACAAAAAAATCAATATTTGATACCTTTAGATATGGACTACATCGAACTTAAAATTACGGTAGAACCAACAAGTCAAGAAGTAAGCGAGATAGTTATTGCGCAGCTTGCCGAAATTGGTTTCGAAAGTTTTACCGAAAACAATAGTGGAATTAATGCTTACATAAGGATCTCCGATTTTACGGATGAAACTAAAGCCAAATTAAATGAACTTTTTCTCCCAGATAATATTAGAATATCCTACCAAATAGAGCAAATTAAGGATCAGAATTGGAATGCACAATGGGAATCGAGTTTTGAGCCAATTAATGTAGATAATAGATGTTTAGTTCGTGCTTCGTTTCACAAGAATACCTCAGAACTGGAATACGATATTATTATCGATCCTAAAATGGCTTTTGGTACTGGACATCACCAAACCACATATTTGATGATTGAACAAATACTTAAGGCTGATCTAAAAGGAAAAACTGTACTTGATATGGGTTGTGGAACTGGAGTTCTTGCAATACTTGCAGAAATGAGAGGTGCAAAAGCCATTACTGCCATTGATATTGATGAGTGGGCATATAAAAATACCGTTGAAAATATTCAAGTTAATAATTGCAGTAGAATAATACCCCAATGTGGAGATGTTCGCTTAATAGAAGGGAAGGAATTTAACGTTATTCTTGCCAATATAAATCGGAATATTCTCCTATCTGATATGAAGCATTACAATGATTCTTTATCTATAAACGGTGTGCTTATCATTAGTGGAATACTCAAAACCGATATAGAGATAATTATGAGCAATGCAATTGACTTAGGATTAATCTATCAATCCACCTCAACACGTGATGAATGGGTAACAATGTCCTTTCTAAAATCTCACTAAAAAATAGAATATGGCTATAAACTTTTCCTCCATTAACCGAAGGTTACTTTCTTTCATTATAACCCTTGTTATTATTTGTATAATAGCCATTAATGCTATAATAGCCTACTCTAGGGATGAGGGTAAATTTTCTGGCGATATTCAAAAGTTCCCTATTGAATTGAATAATATCCTTAAACAGGATATAACCAAGGAAAACGATCAACTCCTTAAAGATTTTACCAAGTTTTGGACAGTCGATTCGATTCTAATTGATGAGCAGAAAAAAGATATAGTAACGGCATCTACCAAAATGCTTGAAAAAACAATTAATAGCAAGGATCATTTTTTTAAATACGTCCAGCTAATCATGTTTTGCGGTAAAGATGAATACGCAAAGAACCAATACACATCATGGGATAAAGGGTTTCAAAACATTGTAAACGATCCTAAAATTAGTATCGTTGAAATTGATGATTTTCTATCAATCTCATTAAGTACAATTACAAAAGGAATTTTAAACGAAAAATCTGGCTATTTCTGGAAGGTAAATAAGAATAGCTATCGTTTTAATTCTGATAAAGAATTTACCATTTCATATGACTCTATAAACCTAATCTGTTCAAACAGCAAGGATAGTATTTTTATAAAATCGACCGCTGGCTCATTTAATCCATTGACCAGAATTTGGAAGGGGAATAATGGTAAGGTTACATGGGCTCGGTCAAATTACCCTGAAAACGTAATCTTTGCAATCCTTTTAAAATATAAGATTAATCTTAATGAAAACAACTATAAAGCTGATTCTGCAAAGTTTATAAACCACGATTATTTTACAAAACCAACCTTAGGTAAATTAACAGATTGGCTATTAAAAGACTATAGGCCTGAATCCATACCTTACCCAGAATTCCAATCATACGATCAGTGGTTTCAAATCAAGGATCTCTTTAAAAATGTTGACTACGAGGGTGGTTTCACCATGCGTGGTTCAAAACTCATTGGAACTGGAGGCGCATCAAAACTTGCAACCATAATAATAAAACAAAACGATAAAGAATTCTTAAGAGTTGAAGGCAATATCCTTATTTTCCAACGGCAAATCATTAACTCCGAAAAGGCAAAAATTCGATTCAAATTCGATAAGGATTCACTATTTCATGTAGGCTTAAATTTTAATTACAACGACCAAAATAAAACGGTTGTTATATCTTCAACCGATAAATTGTTAACACAAAGTCCATTTAACAGTTCTTATCACAAACTCTCAATCTCATCAGGCCAGCTTAGCTGGAAAATAACGGATAATAAGATTTTTTTCGGAGCATCAACAGGTTCTGCAATAAATAGGGCAACCTTTGAATCAGGCAACTACTTTAATGAGGAAAAATTTGACCTAATGATGGGTCCTGACGAAAAACACCCGCTATTGGCTTTAGCCAACTATGCACGAAAGGTAAAAAGCAAATACTTCCTTGCAGAGGATATGGCCGGTTATCTCAGAAAATCCATAGAACAGGTTCGGATTGAAATGATGAAAATTGCAGTACAGGGTTATATTTATTATGATTTCAGTACCGATGAAATTCAGATTACCCCCAAATTATACGATGCCATTAAAGCCCGAGGGCAACTCATCGATTATGATGTTATCAATTTTAACTCCCTAACTCAGGGTAGTCTGCCTAATGCAGAGCTTAATCTGAAAACAATGGAACTTGCCATTTATGGTATTGATAATATCTCTGTTAGCGATTCTCAAAA
Source organism: Bacteroidales bacterium (assembly GCA_013141385.1). Taxonomy (NCBI): domain Bacteria; kingdom Pseudomonadati; phylum Bacteroidota; class Bacteroidia; order Bacteroidales; species Bacteroidales bacterium. The sequence continues at coordinate 14,673 of JABFRB010000044.1, forward strand.
TGTATACATCTATCCTTATAAGCATCAAATTGTAATGCAAAAAAATAGAAACTTTTCTTTTGGGGGAAGCGTACGTTCGGGGTTATTCAAATTTGTTGGAAAAAAATTTCAATTTGATTATAGCAATTTTAAAATTGTTTTGGAAGATGTTGATTCATTAAAACTAGACTACAAGACAAGTCAGTATGATATGACTGGAAGGAATGTTCTTAAAACCATTAGCAGTACCTTCGAAAAAATTACTGGAGATATTTTTATCGATAAGCCTGATAATAAATCAGGATTAAAGAAGAATAAAGGGTATCCTGTATTTAATAGCACCGCAACATCATTCATTTACTATGATGATCCAGCAATTTTTGGCGGGGTGTATAAACGAGATAGTTTTTACTTTGAAGTTAAACCCTACAAATTCAACAATTTAAATAACTTCGATCAACAAGACATTAATTTTATTGGAACCCTTTATTCATCAAATATATTTGCTCCAATAGAGGATACCTTGAAGTTACGCCCAGATAACTCCCTTGGATTTATTTGTATAACTCCCCCTGAAGGCATGGCTGTTTTCGATGGAAAGGGTAGAGTTTTTAATAAAATAGATTTAAGTAACAGTGGGCTAAGAGCCGATGGTCAATTAAAATATATTACATCTACCACCACTTCCAATGATTTTTACTTTTTCCCCGATTCACTAGCCACAAAATCAACCCAATTTACAATTGATCAACAACTCGCTGGAATACAATATCCAGAAACAAAGGGTAATAAACACCGTATCAAATGGTATCCCAAACGGGAAAAGTTTTTTGCCTATCGAGGGGAACAACCCTTTGAGATGTATACTAACCAAGCCCGCCTTATGGGCAATCTCCTTCTCGAACCCCTTGGGTTAACTGGCAATGGAACCGTTAGGCTTGATAACGCAAAGCTAATTTCAAAAAAATATGAATTTGAGGCTAACGATTTTAATACCGATTCTACTAGCCTTGATTTATATGTTCCAAATTCCGATTCCGTATCATTTGAATCAACTAAGCTGAAAGCTAAAATTGATTTTCTAACTCGTCAGGGTATATTCAACAAAAAAGGGATAAGTATCTATGCCAAGATGCAGCCTCTTAGATACGAAACCCACATGGATAGAATTATCTGGAATATGGGCAATAACGAGCTAACAATGTCAACAGGAGGTCGTCAGCAGGCGGTTGAAGCCGAGAAGTTTTATGTTTCACGTATGGCCGATAAGGATAGTATTCCTATAGGATCAGTATTCTACTCAACAAGATTTAACGAGGATTCCCTTTACTTCTTCTCACCACAGGCTACATACAATTTGAAAAATTCAAAATTAAATGCCGACTCAGTTAAATACCTTCTTGTGGCTGATGCGGTTGTTTATCCAATTGATAAAAAAATATCCGTTGAGCCTTCTCTTAGATTACTTCCGCTAAGTAAAGCAACAGTTATTGCCAGCATTCCTAAACGTTACCACAGAGTTTATAACTCAGATATTACGGTTTTAAGCAGAAAGAAATACTTCGGTAAAGGCTTCTATGATTATATTGATGAAAATGATTCTATTGAAACCATCGCATTAAACGAACTTGGCGTTAACGATAAAATTATCACCTATGGGAATGGCAATATTACCCAAGCCGATAGTTTTAAACTCAGTCCCGAATTTGGTTTTGCTGGAAAGGTTTCGCTCAATTCATCAGAGAAATTTCTCTATTTCAATGGAGGCACAAGACCCATTTTCCATTGCAAAAAACTATACCCAAATCTAATTAAATTCGAAACAACCATTAATCCTGATAGTATTCTAATACCCATATCTGATGATCCAATGAATACTGGTCAAGCGCGATTAATAAATGGCAGTATAATTACCGAAGATTCCATAAAACTTTATGGTTCCCTTCTTGGTATCAGAAAAACCTATAGCGATATACCCTTTGTTCAGGCCTCTGGTTATATGAATTTCAATAAAAACAATCGGAGGTTTACAATTGGGCCATCATATAAAATTTTTAATCCCGATACCTCGGGGAATACTGTCAGTCTTCAAAAAGATTTTTGTATGCTCTTCGGCGAGGGAAATATTACTTTGCCAATAAACCTGGGTCAGGTAAAGCTAAAGTTAAATGGAAGTTTAATACATAAACTTGAAGATAACTCGCTAACATTAGATACTTATCTTCAGATAAATTTCTTCTTCAATCAACCGTCATTAATTGCAATGGCAACAGATTTAAATTCATTCCCATTACTTGACAAGGTTGATTTAGGTCGCAAAATTATTAAAAAAACATATTACGCCTTAGCAGAATCCAAAGAAGCCATAGATGCTATATCCCAAATAGGTCTCTTCGGAGCACCAACAATGGTTCCCAAAGGTCTAGAAAGCACTATAACTTTAGCAGATCTCAAACTCAAATGGAATCCACGAACAAATTCCTTCATTTCCATTGGTAAAATTGGCATTGGCACAATTGGCAATGTACAGGTTAACAAAAAAGTAAAAGGCTATATCGAAATATATAAACGGCGAAGCGGTGACTTCATGACTCTTTACCTACATCTTGGAGAAGAAAAGTACTACGTATTTACCTATACCAAGGGAACAATGCAGGTTTCATCCGATAATACTTTATTTACGGATCCAATTAAACTCATGAAATCGAGTGAGAGAAAAGTAAAAGTACCTCTAGGTCAACAAAAGTATAACTTCCTAGTTGGTACAAGAAACGAACTTAATATTGCTCGTAAACGCTACAAACAACTTCTGGAAGGGGATGAAAACTTGGATGAAACTTCTGATAAAGATAAAACATCAGTAGAATCTGAGGAGCAAGAAAAATCGAAGGAATCAACTACTGAAAATAATACTGAGACAAAACCTGTGGATTAATCTAAAAAACAAGGAGTTTATTGCTTGATACTGAAAATAAGAGTTCTAATTATAAATGACCTTTTCTTGGGATTTCCAATACCTCAAGATCTTTGATATCAGAACCATCTATGGTAAACCTTAGTGCTGTTCGAAATTTATGAAAACCAAAAGTTCCTGCAGCACCCGGATTCATATAAAGAAACCCCATTTTCTTATCGTACATCACCTTAAGGATATGGGAATGTCCACATATAAATAGTTTTGGTGGGTTAGTTTCAATAATTGAGGATATTGTTGGTTCATATTTTCCGGGAATCCCACCGATATGAGTTATAAATACATCAACTTCTTCGCATTTAAACCTCTGGATTTTAGGGTATACAACCCTCAATTTATGATCATCTATATTTCCGAATACTGCTCTAAAGTTTTTAAAACTCGCTAATTTATCTGCAATTTCTAAACTCCCTATATCCCCTGCATGCCATAGCTCATCACAGTTTTCAAAAAATGATGCTAGGCTATCGTCCCAATAACCATGTGTATCTGAAAGTAACCCTATTCTTAACATTTTGATTTTTTATAGAACGATAAAGGTAACAACACTTTCAAAATCGGTATATTTGAAACAATAAAAAGATTCCAATTCGTTAATCCATTATTTAATTTTTGATTTCATCAACAATGCAAATATTTTACGCTCCAGATATTTCTGATAATTTATACACCCTCAACGAGGAGGAATCAAAGCACTGTATTCGCGTTTTAAGGTTAGCTTTAGGCGATGAAATCACATTGGTTGATGGATTGGGTGGTCTATTCAAAACTCGTATTGTAAAGCCCGAAGTTAAAAGATGTCAGGTAGAAGTTTTTGAAACCATTAAGGAATATGAGAAACGCAATTTCTATCTACACATTGCTATTGCTCCTACAAAGAACATTGAACGCTATGAATGGTTTTTAGAGAAAGCAACCGAAATTGGTATCGATGAAATAACACCATTGCTTTGCGAACACTCGGAGCGTAAGGTTATCAATAACGAAAGACTCGAAAAGATTATTGTTACAGCAATGAAACAATCCATTAAAGCATACATTCCAAAACTAAATCCCTTAACACCTTTCAAACAATTCATTCAAGCACAGGCACCCGAAAGCACATATATTGCTCACTGCCAAAGGAAAGGATTAAATCATCTAAAAAACGAATTGAATTCAACCAAAAAAACCACCATCCTAATTGGCCCTGAGGGTGATTTTAGTTCTGATGAAATTAGTAAAGCAACCCAATTAAATATTAAAGAAATAAGTCTAGGAAACTCTCGCCTAAGAACTGAAACTGCTGGAGTTGTAGCATGTCATATCGTTAATCTAGCGAATAGCTAATATTTATCGAAATAAATAGAGGTTGTCTAAAAAACTTGAAAAAGTTTCCCGCAAAACTCGCTGAGAGAAAACGCAAAGACCGCAAAGTGCTGATTTAATGAGTTATATTCTTTGTGATCTTTGCGAAAAACTTTGCGTTCTTAGCGTGAACCCTTCTCTTTAGACAATCTCCATTCTATTTCCCTATCACAAAATCCAATACATTTTGGATATCCTTTTTGTGAGTTTTGAATAGTTCAGTATTAGTACACTTCAAACAGGTTACTGTACTAAATCTTTTAAACTCAAAATTGAGCATTTTGGCCAAAATACTCCCAGCCATGAAAACTTCGCCAATTTCAAATTCATGGTTTCCGCACCTGGGGCATGAGTATTTAGTTCTTATTGTCATTTTATTCATGATTACTGGTTTCATCCGTTTCTTTAGCTGATTTCACCTTATATCGTCCCGCTTTTTTCAAAGCTTGATCTATTATCCATTCAAGCTGACCGTTGGTACTACGAAACTCGTCGGCTGCCCATTTTTCAACGGCTTCCAACTTTTCTGGAGCAATCCTAAGAACGAAAGATTTCTTATCAGCCATAAATTATTGATGGAGTGTTCCTGTGTTTACAACTGGACGAGCCGACTCGTCGGAGCATAACACCACCATTAAATTACTTACCATAGCAGCTTTTTTCTCCTCATCTAAATGAACAATCTGTTTCTCCGACAGCTGCTCTAGTGCCATTTGAACCATTCCAACCGCACCTTCAACAATTTTGCCACGTGCTGCTACAACAGCAGTTGCCTGCTGACGGCGTAGCATAGCTCCTGCAATCTCCTGAGCATATGCAATGTAGTTAATCCTAGCCTCAATAACGTTTATACCAGCAATATTAAGTCTTTCTCTAAGTTCAGTTTCCAAACGATGATTAACCTCCTCACCTCCTGCCCTAAGGGTAATATTAGCATCCTCAAGTTCAAAATTGTCATAAGGGAACATACCTGCAAGTTTACGAAGCGCAGCATCACTTTGCACTACAACAAAATGCTCGTACTGATCCACATCAAATGAGGCTTTAAAAGTATTCTCAGCCTTCCAAACAAGTACTAAGCCAATCATTATTGGGTTGCCGACCTTATCGTTTACTTTAATTGGTTGGCTATCGAAGTTTCGAGCCCTTAATGAAATACGCTTCTTTAAGTAAAAAGGATTTGTCCAGAAAAATCCATTTACCTTAATTGTTCCCACATACTTTCCAAAAAGAACAAGTACTGACGATTCATTTGGATTTACAATGAGAAATCCAGGTGCAATAAATGGAACTACAATCAAACCGATTGCGAACAAAGGGTTTTCTGTTAATACCAAAGCAGTAATTATACCTGCTAATAGAAGTATGAGTACCGAAAACATAAGGTACCCAGACTTAGGGTTGAAATTTTTTTCCATAGCATTATGATATTATTTTGATATCACAAATATATCACTCAAAAAATCTAAAAGCAAGAAAAAAGCCGGAAAAATTTCCGGCTTAGCAAACATTCGCTTTTTTCAATATCGTTTTTATAATCTCATCAGGTAGTTCAGGGGTACTCTCAATTAATTGATTAATCTTCCTTGATAACCAGAAATCATATTCAAAAGTAAGCTCTAAATTAGTAAACGAAGTATGTTCTCTACCTGCAAAATATGTATATTGAAAAAAATAGGGAGTAAATTTTTTATCCATAGGCTATCCGTTATATTTTTAGAATAAAACGAATGCCATATAATATTATTATACTATTATTAAGAAATATTATTACTTTAAAACATAAAGTTTGGAGTGACTAGAATACTTAAAGTGCCTAGAGTTTACTATTTCAAAACTTTAGGCACTCCAAACTCAAGGCACTTTAAGAACTTTAACTGGTAAGAATCATTTTATTTTCCACCATAATCTTTCGCATATTGATAATAGCATACCTCATTCTTCCCAACGCAGTATTTATACTTACATTGGTTTGCTCTGCTATTTCCTTATAACTCAAATCCGAATAATGACGCAAAAGAATAACCTCACGTTGATCCTCTGGGAGTTGTTCAATTAATGCTCTAACATCCGTTAGAATCTGCTCAAATACAATTTCTTCTTCAACAGTTTTATCCGAATACCTTGGATGGTTTAAAATATCAACCTCATAAGCATCTTTCGATAACATTTTTGACTGCTTCTCCCTCCTAAAATGGTCGATAATAAGATTATGTGCTATACGCATAGCCCATGATGAGAACCTATTGGTATCAATATACTTACCCTCTTTTAGGGATTTGATAACCCTAATAAATGTTTCCTGAAAAATGTCCTCGGCCACAACTTGCTTTTTGACAAGCAGAAATATATAACTATAAACTCTTTTCTGATGTCGTCGGATTAATACCTCAATTGAAGATTGTCTGCCATTTACAAACTCGACTACGAGTTCATAATCGCTTGAATTGTTAGCATCCACAACTACCTCCTAACTTTTTTGGTTAACGGGTAGAGATGTTCAATAGGCAGACAGTTTAGTTAAAGTTATTGTTACGCAGTAATTATATGCAATTAAACAATTTTTTAGGAAAATTAAAAACTCTTTAAGCAAAAAATCTAAACTTTTGTTTAAAAAAGATTGTTCCTATACTAATTAATTACTTTTACTTATGAAGTATCTATAAGGTTTCACTAATAGGGAGAATAATAGTAATGGGTAAACTCATTCCGGCAAATTTCTATATAATTATTAATAAACTAATACCTTTGTAGGTCAATAAAAAAATGATGCCGAATAAAGAATCAAAGAATATAATCGCCATAAGGGGTGCTAGGGTTCATAATCTTAAAAATATCAGCCTCGATATTCCAAGAAATAAGCTAATCGTTATTACTGGGCTCTCAGGATCAGGAAAATCATCACTGGCGTTTGATACTCTGTATGCAGAAGGTCAACGCCGCTACGTAGAGAGCCTATCATCTTATGCCAGACAATTCCTTGGAAGAGTATCAAAACCTGAAGTTGATCTTATTTCTGGAATTCCTCCAGCCATAGCTATAGAGCAACGTGTAAATTCACGCAATCCAAGATCAACCGTAGGTACATCAACAGAGATATATGATTACTTAAAACTCCTATTTGGTAGAATTGGAAAGACCTACTCCCCCATTTCAGGGAAACAGGTAAAAAGACATTCGGTTACTGATGTGGTTGAGCATATTACCTCCTTTGAGGATGAAACAAAAGTGATTCTTCTTGCACCCATAAACCTAAATGGGAATGGGATGATTAAAGAAAAATTAGCCGAACTTGCCAGAGAAGGTTTTACAAGGGTTGAGGTTGGAGATCAGATTATAAGGATTGATGAAGAGAAGACCCGTGATTTGTTAAAAATATCCGAAGCATCTCTTAGATTGATAATTGATAGATTTGCAGTTTCTCACTCCGATGATTTTATTAGCCGATTGGGAGATTCAGTTCAAACTGCATTTGCAGAAGGCGATGGGAAATGCTTTCTAAAGATTTATAAAGGTGAAGAGTTGATTGAAGAGATCTTCACAAATCGCTTTGAAAGGGATGGAATTAATTTTGAAGAGCCCAATGAGCATTTATTTAGTTTCAATAATCCTTTAGGAGCTTGCCCTCGGTGCGAAGGGTATGGTAAAATCATTGGTATTGATGAGGATCTCGTAATTCCTAACAAAAGTTTATCGCTTTATGAAGAGGTTGTAGTCTGCTGGAAAGGTGAAACGATGAGCTGGTATAAGGATCAGGTAATTAAATTTGCTGATAAAAATGATTTCCCAATTCATAAACCCTACCATAAACTTAGTGAACAACAAAAGCATATTTTGTGGCATGGAACAAAAGATTTTGATGGGATTTATACGTTTTTCAAACATCTGGAGGAGAAAAAATATAAAATCCAATACCGGGTAATGCTTTCGAGGTATATGGGTAAAACCATTTGCCCTGAATGTAAAGGTGCTAGGTTAAAGAAAGAAGCATCGTATGTAAAGGTTAATGGCTATATAATTCAGGATCTAGTTAACAAACCCGTATCAGAACTCATTCAAATTTTCGATAATTTTAAAATAAGCGACCACGATTATAAAATTGCTAAAAGAATTCTCACAGAAATCAAAAATAGAATCAACTACCTTAATAATGTTGGTCTTGGATATTTAACCCTTAACCGTTTATCTACAACACTGTCTGGAGGAGAATCCCAAAGAATAAATCTATCTACATCCTTGGGAAGTAGCCTTGTTGGTTCATTATACATTCTTGATGAACCAAGTATAGGACTTCACTCACGAGATACTCAATTATTAATAGGTGTATTAAAAGATTTACGCGATTTAGGTAACACCGTTGTAGTTGTTGAACACGATGAAGAAATAATAAGATCCGCAGATTATATAATAGATATAGGCCCTTTGGCAGGAAGGCATGGAGGTGAAATTGTTTTTCAAGGTACTAAGAATGAGATTGAAAAATCAAAGGATAGTCTTACCGCTAAATATTTAAATAAAACTGAAAACATACCAATACCACATCCACGAAGAAAATGGTCAAATTATATAGAGGTTCAGGGAGCAAGAGAAAATAACTTAAAGAATATCAGCGTAAAGTTCCCGCTTAATGTGATGACTGTGGTTACTGGTGTTAGCGGCTCAGGAAAATCATCTCTGGTAAAAGGTATTCTATACCCAGCAGCATCAAAACTACTTGTAGGAACGGGTGATCGCCCAGGACAACACGATCAAATAAAGGGTGATATACACCTTATAAAGGGTATTGAAATGGTTGACCAAAATCCAATTGGCCGATCATCTCGAAGCAATCCAGTTACCTATATAAAAGCATGGGACGAGGTGCGTAAACTCTTATCGGATCAACCCTATGCGAAGCGAAGTGGTTACAAGCCCTCACATTTCTCCTTTAATGTTGAGGGTGGTAGATGCGAGGAGTGTCAAGGCGAAGGGGTAATCACTGTTGAAATGCAGTTCATGGCAGATGTAACATTAATCTGTGAAACTTGCGGAGGTAAACGTTTTAAGGAAGATGTACTTGAAGTAAAATACAAAGGAGCCAATGTTTTTGACATCCTTGAGATGACAGTTAGCCAAGCAATTGAATTTTTCGAAAGTGAGAAGTCATCCACAGAACGAAAGATTAATGAAAGGCTAAAGCCCCTCCAAGACGTTGGTTTAGGATACATCAAATTAGGTCAATCATCGAGTACACTTAGCGGAGGCGAAAGTCAAAGGGTGAAATTAGCCTCATTCCTTCAGAAAGATCAGGCAATTCAACCTCACCTTTTCATTTTCGATGAGCCTACAACAGGATTACACTTCCATGATATTCGTAAACTTTTGGATGCATTTAATGCTCTCCTTCAAAAAGGGCACAGTCTAATTGTTATTGAACACAATATGGAGGTTATTAAGTGTGCCGACTGGGTAATTGATTTAGGTCCTGATGGTGGAGACAAGGGTGGAGATTTAGTATTTGAGGGCACTCCCGAGGAACTTTCTAAATCATCCAATTCTATAACTGGATCATTTGTAAAAATCAAATTGGAAGAATTATTGGTAAAAAAATAGTCGCATTAGTGCGACTATTTTTAATAATATTTTAATTCTGCTTTACTCTGTTTTCAAACCAAACATTATTGCAACACATCCACTTACAGGTATATCTGTATTCTTTTCATCGCTAGGAATCTTAACTACAATTATGAGCTGCTGTGTAGCCTCAACTTTAAAATCCCACGAAGTTGCATAGTTGTTATTGGCATTCGTATAAAGTAACTTTTTATCAACATCAAGAATTTTAAACTCAACCTTATGTAACGATTCCTCGCAGCAAATTGAGATTCTATACTCTTGTCCAGCATAGAATGTTTTAAAAAGTTCAGCATCCTCACCCTCAGTAAGAATTGCAGCATTAAAGTTCCCATCATGTATATATGGAGCAAGCTCTTGCTTGCATATCTTCTTTGCAAAATTCTTACACTGTGCAACACCGGAGAATGATGCTCCCAGCAACAAACTGACAATAGCAATGTAAGCCAGTGATTTCATATTGAGATTTAAGTTATTTTATAAAATATATTTATTACGAATCTCAGAAACTTTGGATTTGAGTTTCGAAAAAACTTCAGGGCTAACTGACGATACATTTTTTGATCTCAGAGTTGTAACCCCGCTTTTTTTATCTGGTATAGCCTCAACCCCCGAAACCGAAATCTGAACCTGTTCGTATATTAGTTTAATAGCATTGATATCCTCCATAACAGATTTAATATCTGGATTATCCTTGTTTTGATTAAGTAAATTTACAACCGTATTCAATGATAATTTTTGATCAATAATTCTCTCAACTAACTCATTGTCTGTAGAATTAAAATTATCAACTAAGGTTGTTGCAATATAAAGACCCTCTACCCAACCACCAACTAAAATAATCGAACCTATTGCTACTCTATCGTTTTCTTCTAGGTTTGAGTTAGTATTTAGCAAAGTTTCAGAAATTATATCAAGAATAACATCCCTATTATTCACATTCTCCTCCAATCTTTGAATAATGGAATTATCTATAGCATTAAGTATGCCAAGTCCTTCAGCCATCTTTTTTGAAGCAGTCATAAACTTAATTGATGCTTGTGTTTGATCGAAGAGGCTTGAGTAGCTTAGGTCTGTGCTATAAATACCCAAATTTAGAGCCATACTCTTATTTGTGCTATAGCGAGAAGTATTATCTACAGAGTTAAGAATCTCCTCATTATACTTGGCTCCAGCTCTTTTAAGAATCATAGCTGTTTCAAGCGGCGAAGGCAAGGAGTAAAAAATTTGTTTTGCAGCCTTAATTCCCTTAATGGCAACACTATCCTGAGAAGGAGAATTCATATCAACTTCCACTTTATCTCTCTTTTTACCATCGGACGAGCAACTTATAATAAATAGCCCGAATACAATTAGATAACTAACCAATATTTCTGCACGTCCTGTTGACATTTTTACCATACACCTACACTTTTATTTGGTAAATATCTTGAAAACATTCTATTCAACAAGTAAAAATAATACTTTTTTCAAATGATGACACTTAATTTTGCTTTAATCTCTGTTAATAAAAGCTTGTAAATCATTTTGTATCATCTTATCAGGTAAATAAAATACTGATAATATGATATTTAATATTTTATTATGCCTAATGGTTAAATTAAATGAATATTTAACTTTGCACAAATTTTTCAATCAATATGGACATTCCAAACTATCAATTTTCAGAAAAACAGCAAGTAGTTACTAAAAACCTAATTTCCATGAATGACGAACAGGTTATTTCGTTAATTCAGGAATTTAGGGTAAATGGTGAACTTTTTATTGTTGAACCATTAATTGAAATGCTTTATTCTAATAGAGGTCAAGCGCTAAAAAACTCGATACTTGAGTTTATACGGGATATTAAAAACCAAGTTGCAGTGATAATAATCACCAAGTCTATTCAAAAACACATTACAGATAAGTATACTACTGGTTTGGTTTCAGCATGTTGGCAAAGCAGTCTTGATTTTAGTGAAGAGTTACCCGTATTCTTTGATATTCTATTCAATGGAGATTATCAGACTGCGTTTGAAGCTTTTACTGTAATTGAAAATTCAATTGGGAATGTTAATCAGGACAATATTAATTTGTACATAGCGACAATTGAATCAAAGTTAAAAGTTACACCTTTGGAAAAGCAAACATTACTTACTGAAATGATGGCTATGCTTGAAAACTTTAAGAGAAATGGGAAAGATTAACTCGTACGAATTATGGCAATGTAATAACTTGTTGAACTAAACGTTACTGTTTTACCGTATAGTTTCTATACCCAAAGATACTACTACCAATTCTCACCATTGTGCTTCCTTCTTCAATGGCGATTTCATAATCGCCTGACATTCCCATAGAGATTTCTTTAAAATCTGGAATATCTATGAAACACAAATCCTTAATATGTTTAAATGTATTAGTTAAATAACGGAACTCTGATTTTACTTTCTCTATATTTTCAGTAAAAGAAGCCATACCCATTAATCCAACCACCCTAATATTTTTCATTTTCTGATACTCAGGAGATTTTAGAAGTTCCTCAAGCTCTTCGGATGAAAGTCCAAACTTTGTTTCTTCTGTGGCAATATACATCTGAAGCAAGCAATCAATTATCTTACCTTCTTTTTCAGCCTCCTTATTAATTACACCTAAAAGTTTTAAACTATCAATAGAGTGAATTAAACTAACAAATGGGACAATATATTTTACCTTGTTTGATTGTAAATGACCAACCAAGTGCCATTCAATATCTTTTGGCAAAACTTCGTATTTCGTAACCATCTCCTGAACCTTATTCTCACCAAAAATCCTTTGTCCAGCATTATATGCCTCCATTACAACCTCTGCTGGATGGGTTTTTGAGATAGCTACAAGCTTTACATTAGCGGGCAAACTCGATTTAATTTTCTTAAGATTTGAATTAACGCTCATACGTGAAGGTTTTATACAAAAATAGTAATGATTAGTACAAGTAGCAAGAAAGATCTAAAACCCAAAAAGACAAAAAAAAACGAATAGTAATTCTACACCGAACCTGATAAAAATTAAGAAGCCCCAAAAATCGGGGCTTCTATTATCTATTCAAGTTCGTGAATTACAAGTCCACTCCGTAACTTTGGTTCAAACCAAGTTGTTTTTGGAGGCATAATGTTACCAGTATCGGCTATATCAATTAGTTGTTTCATTGAAACGGGATAGAGAGCAAATGCGACCTTCATCTCACCGCTATCAACACGCTTACTTAATTCGCCTAAACCACGAATACCACCAACAAAATCGATACGCTTTGATGTTCTTAAGTCTTTAATATCAAATATGGGTTCAAGAACCATGTTTGATAGGATTGTTACATCAAGAATTCCAATAGGATCGTTATCGTTGTAAGTACCGGGTTTTGATGTTAATGAATACCACTTGCCTTCAAGGTACATGCTAAAGTTATGTAGTTTACTTGGAGAGTAGATTTCTTTACCCATCTCTTTAACATCAAAACTCTTATTTAATTTTTCGATTAGCTGAGCAGATGATAAGCCATTAAGATCTTTAATTACTCGATTGTAATCAATAATCCTTAACTGATCATCTGGGAAAATTACTGCTAAAAAGTAATTATACTCTTCCTTCCCAGTATGATTTGGATTAGCAGCCTTCTTTTCTTGTGCAACTCTTGCTGCTGCTGCAGTACGATGATGACCATCAGCAACGTATAAAGCGGGAACTTTTGCAAACAATTCAGTAATCTGCTTATTTACTGATGCATCATCTATTACCCAAAAGTGGTGACCAAAACCATCAGCAGCTACAAAATCGTAAATGGGTTTGTTATTCTTTACAACGTTTTCAACAATTTGATCCATCTCTTTAACGGCAGGGTATGCAAAGAAAACAGGTTCAATATTAGCATTCTGGTTACGAACATGTATCATTCTATCCTCCTCCTTATCCGGACGAGTTAGCTCATGTTTCTTAATTTTACCCTCCATGTAATCCTCAAAATGGCAGCAAGCAACCAATCCATACTGAGTGCGACCTTCCATTGTTTGAGCGTAAACGTAATATTTTTCCTCATTCTCTTTAACAAGCCATCCCTTCGCACGCCATTTCTTAAAATTCTCAACCGCTTTATCATAAGCTTGCTGAGTATGCTCATCGATAATGGGATCAAAATCGATTTCAGGTTTAATAATATGAAGAAGTGACTTCTCCCCTGCTTCTGCTTTAGCCTCAACCGAATTTAGCACATCATAAGGGCGTGATGCTACCTCTTTAGCAAATTCCTTGGGTGGGCGAATACCCTTAAAAGATTTTATTTTTACCATTTCTTAAATTTGATTTATTAATGCTACTAAAAAACTTTGCGCCTTAGCGTCTTGGCATTTGATTTTAAACGCTAAGACAGAAAGACGCAAAGATAAATCATAAAGAATTATTTTACTTATTTACCTGATATGTTTTATCGCCTTTCTTAATGAAGGCTACTATCTGACGAGCAGATGCAAGTCCTGCATTGATATTGGCTTCAGCAGTTTCAGCTCCCATTTTCTTTGGAGTTGAAAATACTCTACCTGGAAATTTTTCTACCAATTCTGCATTACAATCAGCCATAATATCTGTAGCATATTTCAGATCTGTACGTTCAGCAAAAGCCTTTTTTAAACCTTCCTCGTCAATAACCTCTTTACGAGCAGTATTGATAAGGGCAGCACCCTTTGGCATTTTGGTTAGTAAATCGTAATTAATCGATTTTTTAGTTTTATCGTTTGCAGGTATGTGTAACGATACATAATCGCACTTACTGTATAATTCCTCAATAGTAGCAACTACTTTAACTCCATCTTTTTCCATTTCTTCCTTAGCAACAAATGGATCAAATGCGTAAACTTCCATTCCAAAACCTTTACCATACTTTGCAACAAGTTTACCTACATTACCATAAGCATGAATACCAAGTTTCTTACCCATAATTTCAGTTCCTGTACCGGGTTGGAAAAGGCCACGTGCCATGTATATCATCATGCCAATTGCCAATTCGGCAACAGCATTTGAGTTCTGACCTGGAGTATTCATTGCAACAACTCCTTTTGCAGTACAAGCTGCTAAGTCTAAGTTATCGTAACCAGCACCAGCGCGTACAACAATCTTTAAATTTCTTCCTGCTTCAACAACCTCTTTGGAAACTTTATCGCTACGAACGATAAGCGCATCAGCATCAACAACTGCTTTTACAAGGTCATTAGGATCTGTATATTTCTCAAGAAGAGCAAAGGTGAACCCAGCTTCTTCAACTATTTTTTTGATACCCTCAACTGCAACCTTTGCGAAAGGTTTCTCAGTTGCTACAAGTACTTTTGCCATGTTGGTTATTGTTAAGTTAAATTAGGTTTTTAGGTGATATAAAAAAGGTTGAACAGCATTCAGCCATTCAACCTTTCTATTTTATCTATATTAATTAAGCATTTTGCTTTTCAAATTCTTTCATACAATCAACTAAAGCCTGAACGCTCTCTATTGGACAAGCATTGTAAATAGAAGCGCGGAATCCACCAACTGAACGGTGTCCCTTAATTCCAACCATTCCTGCTTTCTTAGCAAAATCCATAAATGCAGCCTCTTTATCCTTATATTGCTCAGCCATAACAAAACAAACATTCATGATTGAGCGATCTTCCTTAGCGGCAGTACCCATGAACATTTTGTTTCTATCAATTTCAGCATAAAGTAAATCGGCTTTTTGATTATTGATTTTATGCATTGCAGCAACGCCACCTAAAGATTTAACCCATTTCAAAGTTTCGTACATAACATAAATTGAAATGACTGGAGGTGTGTTGTACATCGAATTATCTTTAGCTTCTTCGCCAATATGGGTTTTGTAATCCACCATACTTGGAAGTTTTCTTTCTGCTTTTCCCAAAATATCTTTACGAACAATAACGAAAGTTACACCAGCAGGACCAACATTTTTCTGAGCTCCGCCGTAGATTAATGCATATTTCTTAATATCAACTGGACGACTCATGATATCAGAACTCATATCAGCAACCAAATTAATAGGGCAATCGATATCAGTTTTTATTTCGGTACCATAAATGGTGTTGTTGGTTGTGATGTGGAAGTAATCAGCATCGGTAGGAATTTTATAGCCTTTTGGTACATAGCTGAAATTCTTATCAGTAGATGAGGCAACAACTTCAACCTCTCCATAGAACTTAGCTTCTTTTATGGCTTTTTTAGCCCAAACACCAGTTTCTAAATAAGCTGCTTTTTTCTTAAGTAGATTTGCTGCTACTGCATAGAATTGTGTTGAAGCACCACCACCAAGAAACATTACCGCATATTCATTGGGAATGTTTAACAGATCTCTCCAAAGTTGCTCAGTTTCAGCCATTACTTTTTCCCAACCTGGGGTACGGTGAGAAATTTCTAACAAACCGATTCCGGTATTGTCGAAATCGCGAATGGCATTGATTGTGGCTTCAATTGCTGGTTGTGGCAGTATACAAGGACCAGCGTTAAAATTATGTTTTTTCATGTTATATATACTTTTAATTTGTAATTCAAATTTTATTGCAATGTCAAAATTCTTACTTATTTTTTAAAATTCCTAGTAATTAGGAATCAAAGTTTGCCAAAACCTACAAAAACTATAAGTTGTGTTCATAAAATAATAAAATTTAGAATTTCACAATAAAAAAATTCTATCACTTAATTGGAATAATTCGGTCGCCATTTAAAATAGGTACAATAGAGGTGGTATCTAAAGTCAAACAGTATCCGATCACATCATCTAATCCAAGTTTTTTAAGTCTA
Organism: Bacteroidales bacterium; assembly: GCA_013141385.1. Lineage (NCBI taxonomy): Bacteria > Pseudomonadati > Bacteroidota > Bacteroidia > Bacteroidales > Bacteroidales bacterium. Next base: position 31,375 of record JABFRB010000044.1, read on the forward strand.
TGTTTTTGTGCTGCCTTTTCTATATAAGTATTCAAATCATCCTTAGCTATTCTCCACATATCAATAGCGGTGTATACAGAATCGCACTTGGTTGTAAAATTTTTATTGTCAAGAAGGTTTTTAGATAATAACCCTGCGAGTAATGAATCTTCGATACAAAATTTCCCCTTCCATCCTGAACAAAGGATAATTACATCTTTACCTTGACCTAAAAGATAATTCGTTACTGCTGATATATTTAAAAACGATCCAATTATAACCTGATCAGCTTCTTTTCCAATGGTGATTGCATTTGTACCGTTTGTAGTACTATATACTATTGTTTTACCACTTACAACTTCTTTGATAAAGTAAAATGGTGAGTTCCCAAAATCGGCAAAATCTAACTTTTTACCATCCCTTTCGGCAACAACCATAAAACCCTGTTCCTTGTATCTTTGAGCTTCGTCAACACTTCTAACGGGAATTATTTCCTTTACCCCATTATGAAACATGGTACAAATTACAGAAGTAGCCCTAAGGACATCGACAACAACTACAATTTTGCCTTTACAATCGTAGTGTTTAAAAAGATCTGTTGAAAAACTTACCTCAATTAAATTCATGAATAATTGTTAATTAATTGCCCGCAAATGTAGTAAATAAGACAAAAAGTTATCTTTTAGTAAAGAATAAAAAAACATTTTTATCTTCATGTAAAGTCTTCTTGTGGTTCTGAAATCTGAACAATTTCCAATAAACCTTATCAAAAACTCAATTTACCTTAAATTAATGCATTCCAGAAGGATTCAATAGTAAACATCAAAATCCTGATTATTAAAATTTTCACTAATAAACTACCTCGCAGCAGAGCTGTCGAGGTATTATTTGGAAGCCATTTATTCTATCGAAGCAGAGCTTCGAGGAATTAACCTAAAGAGATTAAATTATAGTAAAAAAGGGTTCCTAAATCGGAACCCTTCAAAAAATTATGAGGTTATATTATTTAGCCAAATGAAATGGTGGTTTTACAACCTTTGCTTTAAGTTTCTTGTCTCTAATACCAATATAAATTTCAGTACCTTCTTTCCAGAATCCTTTTTTCAGGTATCCCATGCCTATGCCCTGTTTGCTCATTGGAGACATGGTACCCGAAGTTACATGGCCTATTTCATTCTCCTGAGCATCGAAAATAAGGTAATTATGGCGAGGAATACCTCGATCAATCATAATAAATCCTTTCAACATTTTATCGGTGCCTTCTTTTTTATGTTTCTCCCAAATATCACGATTGATAAAATCTTTGCCATCAACAAATTTGGTTATCCAACCTAAACCAGCCTCAATCGAAGAAACTGAATCATCCATATCGTTTCCATACAAACAAAAACCCATCTCCAAACGAAGGGTATCGCGAGCACCTAGACCAATTGGTTTAATACCAAACTCCTTGCCTGCTTCAAAAACAGCCTTCCAAAGTTTTGGTGCATCCTCGTTAGCACAGTAAATCTCGCATCCACCAGCTCCGGTGTAACCTGTTGTAGCAAAAATCACCTCCTTAATACCAGCAAATGGAATCATTTTGAATGTATAATACTCCATATCAACAACATTGGCAGTAGTTAACTTTTGCATCGCCTTAAGTGCAAGAGGTCCTTGTATTGCTAATTGTGCGGTTTCATCAGAAGCATTGTAAAGATCTTTTCCAATTACTAAGCCAAATTTTTTACTGTTTTCACAAAGCCAATTCCAATCCTTTTCCATATTAGAGGCATTCACTACTAATAGGTATGTTACGCTATCAACACGATAAACAAGGAGATCATCAACAATACCGCCCTTACCGTTGGGGAAGCAGCTGTATTGCACCTTGCCATCGAAAAGAACAGAGGCATCATTACTTGTAACATATTGAATAAAATCCATAGCTTTAGGTCCTTTCACCCAAATCTCACCCATATGGGTTACGTCAAAAACGCCTAGTTTTTCGCGTACAGTGATGTGTTCATCATTGATTCCCGAATATTCAATTGGCATGTTATAGCCAGCAAACTCAGCCATTTTTGCACCTAAATCGATGTGGTATTGTGTAAATGGAGTAGTTTTCATGTGTTTAAATTTTTATAATTAGATGTTTGATAAACCTTAATTTATAGTTGTTTGCAAATTTTCACGTCAACTCACATGGAATACCCATACTTTAAATTATTGCATTTGGTAAGAAGTATTAAATGGGCATTTCATAATAAATTTACAGTTGATTTTTTTTGAAATACAAAACTACATTTTTTTTAATAATCATCAACATCGTTTTTTTTACCTCTTAAAAACTAGGGATTGCATTAATCAATGGTTGAAATGGTTTACTCTAATTTATCGAAATAATATGCCAAAAAACATTTTTTTTTCATTTTAATGCTTGAAAGATGAAAGGTTAATTTATTTTTGCATTAAGATAATAATCATCAATCAAAAAAATAATTGTACTTATAGATCTATAATGGAGAATTTTAAACATATAAATCTTGAGTATTTGAAAGAAATATCAGATGGTAGTACGGATTTAGTTCGTGATTTAATAAGCATGTTTATTAATCAAGTCCCTACTTTTTCCGAGCAATTAGATAATTTTTACCAGAATGGCGATTATATTTCACTTGGTAAACTTGCTCACAAAATTAAGAGTTCAGTTGCAATGATGGGAATTAGTGAATTAAGTGCAGATATGAAGGTTCTTGAGAATATTGCCAAGGAAGGTAAAAATGTCGATAATTATCCCGTATACATATCAAAGTTTAAAAGTATTTCTGGTGAGGCTATAATTGAACTAAATAATATACTAATCAACTTAAAATAAAACCAAAGCGCCATGCTTAAATTAGATAATATTGGAAATGTAATGGTTGTATCCTTCAACCTGGACAATAAGATAAATGTTACTGTATCACAAAAAATAAAAGTTGAGGTAACAAAACTTATCACTCCACATTCAAAACTAGTGATGAATCTTGAAGGAATCAACTATATTGATAGTACTGGATTTGGTATGTTGTTATCCATTCTCCGAACATGTAAGACCAACCAAAGCCTACTTAAACTCTGCAACATCTCCCCAGAAGTAATGGAACTGGTTAAACTTTTACAGTTGCAAACTGTTTTTGATATTAGAAATAATTTAGATGATTGTCTGAAAAGTTTCGATTAATTTCGATCTGTAAATAAAAAAGCCGTCTCAAAAGTAAACTGAGGTGGCTCTTTTAAGATCAATTGAATGTATTTTACCTAAATACTAACTCATTACTATCAAAGTAATCGATAGTAATAATTTTATCCTTATCCACTTTACCTGCAAGAATTTGCTTTGATAGTTCATTAAGTATATGCTTCTGCATCAACCGCTTTAAAGGGCGTGCTCCGTATAAAGGGTCGAATCCCTGATTAGCAATCCAATCGATAGCACTATCGGTAATTTCAACAGTTACATTATTCTGTGCAAGCATGTGTTTTACCCTCTCAAATTGCATTAGGACAATTTGACGAATCTCTTTGTGGCTTAAAGAGGTGAACATTATTATCTCATCCACACGATTCAAGAACTCTGGCCGGATAGTTTGTTTCAACAAGTCGAAAACCATTCTACGTGTACGTTCAAAGGCTTCTTCGCTATCCTTTGGTTTTACAGATGCAAGGTTCTCCTGAATAATATGTGAACCAATGTTTGAGGTCATAATGATGATTGTATTCTTAAAATCAATCGTTCGACCCTTATTATCCGTTAAACGACCATCATCTAATACTTGAAGTAGAATATTAAAAACATCAGGATGCGCTTTTTCGATTTCATCGAGAAGTATTACTGAGTAAGGTTTGTGCCTTACAGCCTCGGTGAGCTGACCACCCTCATCGTAACCAACGTAACCTGGAGGTGCTCCAATGAGTCGTGATACGGAATGACGCTCCTGATACTCACTCATATCAATGCGGGTTATCAGATTCTCATCGTCAAATAGGAACTCGGCAAGAGCTTTAGCAAGCTCCGTTTTGCCAACACCAGTAGTACCTAGAAATATGAACGAACCAATTGGTCGTTTTACATCTTGCAATCCTGCTCTACTCCTTCGAACCGCATCTGCAACTGCAGAAATCGCCTCATCCTGTCCTACAACTCGCTGGTGAAGTTCTTCCTCAAGTTTAAGCAATTTATCCTTTTCGCTTTGCAACATTCTGCTAACAGGAATACCTGTCCAACGCGAAACCACCTCGGCAACATCCTCAGCATCTACCTCCTCTTTTATCAAAGCATAGTCCGATTGAATTGTTGTTAACTCCTTTTTAAGGTTTTCAATGCTATTTTCTGCCTCTTTGATTTTTCCATATCGCAGTTCAGCAACACGACCATAATCGCCTCGACGCTCTGACTCATCTGCTTCTAGTTTAAAACTTTCGATATTCTGTTTATTTTTTTGAATAGAGTCGATGATATTCTTCTCGTTCTGCCATTTAGCACGAAGCCTAGTTCTTTCCTCGTTAAAATTGGCTATGTCTTTACCAAGATCATCCAACTTCTCCTTATCCCCTTCGCGTTTAATAGCCTCTCGTTCAATCTCAAGTTGCTTAATCTTACGTTCAATTGCGTCAATATTCTCAGGTACTGAGTTCATCTCAAGACGAAGTTTTGAAGCAGCCTCGTCAATCAAATCAATTGCTTTATCGGGCAAAAAACGGTTAGTTACATAACGATTAGAAAGTTCAACAGCAGCAATGATCGCTTCATCCTTTATACGAATGGAATGATAACTTTCATAGCGTTCCTTTAGTCCTCTCAAAATTGATATTGCACTAAGTATATCAGGTTCATCAACCATAACGCTTTGAAAACGTCGCTCGAGTGCTTTATCCTTTTCAAAATACTTCTGATACTCATCGAGTGTAGTTGCGCCAATTGCACGAAGTTCACCACGGGCAAGTGCTGGTTTAAGGATATTGGCTGCATCCATTGCTCCATCGCCTCTTCCTGCCCCAACAAGTGTATGAATTTCATCGATAAAAAGAACCACCTCACCATTCGATGAAACCACCTCTTTGATCACTGATTTTAAACGCTCCTCAAACTCTCCCTTGTACTTAGCACCAGCAATTAGGGCTCCCATGTCAAGAGAAAATATTAGTTTTGATTTTAAATTTTCAGGAACATCTCCGCTAACAATTCGATGAGCAATGCCCTCTGCTATAGCAGTTTTTCCTACACCTGGCTCACCAATCAGAATAGGGTTATTCTTTGTACGTCGATTAAGAATTTGCAAAACCCTTCGGATTTCATCATCACGGCCAATTACAGGATCAAGTTTGCCAGAACGAGCCATTTCATTCAGGTTGATTGCAAATCGGTTAAGTGCATCGTAAGTCTCCTCAGCCGTTTGGCTATTAACTTTGGCACCTTTTCTAAGTTCTGCAATAGCCAATTTCAACTCTTTCTCAGTAATACCAGCATCCTTCATCATCTGTGATACTTGATCACCAGCAGTAAGAAGACCTTGAAAAATATGCTCAACAGAAACGAACTGATCTCCTAATTCCTTACTAAAATCAATAGATTTTTGAAGCACCCTATTTGCTGATGAACTTAAAAATTGATCGCCACCACTTACTTTCGGGTAGGATTCGAGCATTTTAGTGAGCACTGCATCAAAGGTTGAAGGGTTTACCCCTAATTTTCTTAGGATGAAACCAACAATGCTCTCACTTTGACTTATAATACCTTTAAGCAAATGTACAGGTTCAACTGCTTGATGGTTGTACCCTTGTGCAATTGAAAAGGCTTGTTGAATAGCTTCTTGAGATTTTATTGTAAAATTATTCAGGTTCATAACATATAGATTTAAACATACCTAGATATTCAAATCAATTGCCAAAGCAAAATAGAAGCCAAAAAGACAGTGGTACTAGCAAATGTAAGCCATTTTGACGCATCAACTTTAAAGAGATAGGACAAAAAACGTGAAACTCAATTTATCCGCATCAGATAAAAATGAAAGAAACTGTATTTAACTACACATGAAGCATGTTCTTTGAGATGTTTGCTCAACTTGTATAGTACAATGGTTGATATTGAACGTTTTGCGTATGTAATCTGTGGTATTATGAATAAAACTATCATCAACACAACCTACAACAAGGTGAACAGTTAGTGCTGTTTCAGAAGTACTTAGAGCCCAAATATGTAAATCGTGGAAAGATTCTATTTTATCATGATTTGCAAAGTAATCCTGTATTGAAACTATATCGATATTTTTTGGAACTGCATCCAATGCGAGGTTTATTGAGTCGATTAGCAGATTGTAAGTGCTATAAAGGATAAAGGCTGCTATTATTAAGCTAACTAGCGGATCAATCCAACCCAGTCCAGTATAGGAAATAATAACTGCCGCCACAACAACCCCCAATGAAACTAGCATATCGGCAATTAAGTGCAAAAAAGCACTTTTAATATTTAGATCGTGTTCTCTTCCTTTTGCGAAAAGCCATGCTGTAAATCCATTAACAATAATACCGAGAGATGCAATTATCATTACTAAATAACTTTTCACCTCGATTACGGCGTTAAATCTTGTAATTGCCCCCCAAGCAATAAAACCAACTGTAACTATTAATATTAGAGTATTTAAAATTGCAATAAGGATTGTTGATTTTCTCAATCCATAAGTATACCGCTCTGTAGGCTTACGTTGTGTTATAAGTATGGCAAACCAAGAGAATATTAGAACCACCACATCGCTGAAGTTATGCCCAGCATCAGCAATTAGGGCCATAGAATTGGCAAAAAAACCGAATAATACTTCAACTACAATAAATACTAGGTTTATAAAAATCCCTATTTTCAGTGATTTACTAATGCTATTATTATTTGTATGTTGATGAGTCATTGTTAATAGAATATATCTATAAAAACGCTTTAAAGGGTATAAAGTTTAATTCTCAGCATCACACTGTGAAATAAAACTATAACACAGTGTGACACTGAGAATAAACAAATAGGCACAGAGATATTTATTTACCCGCAACTCATCTCACCAGCATTCTTTTTAGCTGCCATAAGGTTATATGCGCCCTTAACTACAACCTTTATAATAGCAAGGTCAAACTCTTTTGGTAGAATAACCTCGGTATAACCTCCATCAGATAAGCCCTTCTTGACCTCTACCATTTTGAACTCGGTGAATGGTTTGCCGTTCTCCTCCTTATCCTTTTCAAAAACAAAGATGTACTCCTTTTCATCGAATTGGATAATTGCCTCTGTAGGCAAAGTAGCAAGAGAGTTTGAAGATGTTTCAATCCATGAATTCACATACATTCCAGGTAATATGCTAGCAGAATTTTCACCTATCGAAGCATAGACTTTAACTGTTTTATCAGCATCAATCGATCTACCAACATGTGTAATGCTTGCAGTATACTGGGTTTCTCCATCAAGCATCGAAAAGCGTAACTTTTGTCCAATATTAACCTTGTTAATGTCCTTTTCAAAAAGGGTTAACTCAATTGTAAGCCTATCGGTATTAACAATTTCGAAAATAACATCGGTTGGGGCTACAAATTTTCCAATGTTAACATTCACTACTTTCACATACCCACTAATTGGCGAAGGTAATGAGACATTACGTGAGATATTATCCTCTTGTAATTTTGATGGATTAATTCCAACCATTTCAAGTTTTTGGGCAAGAGCATTCACCTGTGTTTTCAAACTTTTATAGTTTGATGTAACCTCTTGAAAATTTTGCGCAGAATAAACATCATCTTTAAAAAGTTCTTTATGACGATTGTATTCACCCTCAGCAAATTCAAGTTTACTTTTTGCTTCAAGATAGTTTTGTTGAAGTTCAATAAACTCAGGGTTTTCAATAATTGCCAATGTTTGACCCTTTCGAACGGGGCTTCCAACAACCAAATCCGTATTTCTGATAAATCCTCCGAGAGGTGCACAAATTGATGCTAAATTCTGAGGGGATACCGTAATTATTCCATTCGCTTTTACAGTATTACTCAAGGTTTTTTGTTCAATTGAACCATAAACAATGCCTGCAACTTTAAATTGATCAGCACTTAGTTCAACGATGTTTTCAGGTAACACCTCAACCTCTTTTGCTTCTGTTTCCTTTGGCTTACTGCCACATGATGTTAAGAGGATTACGCTAAATGCGAATGCGGTTAATATTTTAAATTTATTCATTTTTTCAAATTATTTATTTTTACCTACTAAAAATTCAATAGCAATTACCGATTGATTATATAAATTGAGCGTTTCAAGATAGTTGTTCTTGATCAGCAAAGCCTGCGAAAGGCTCTGGATATATGCAAGATAATCCATTGCTCCAGCACGATAACTCTTAGTCGATTGATTGATAATCATATCCGCTTGAGGTAATGCTAATTTCTCGTAGTAATCAATATTATTCTTGTACTTGCTGTATTCCTGCAATAGCGACTCAAATTCACCAGAGAGAGCAGTTTTAGAATATTCAGCGTTAGCCTTGGCAATGCTATGATTAATCTTTGCCGCTTTAATTTTTGCTGCTTGTGGGTAGAACCAAAGAGGTATAGAAATACCTGCCTGAATACCAGTGAACCTATCAGATGATGTATAGTTATGGGTTACCCCATTTATCTCCTGAGCACCAATAATTGACTGGCTAAAGTAGCCAATCTTAAAATCGGGAAGTATTTTAGATTTCTCAACCTTTGATTCGAGTCGAGCCACTTCTACCTTTTGCTCATAGCTGGCTAATGCAGGATTTGATACAAAAGAAATGCTATCCGCATTTATATTAATACTAAGCTTTGTCAAAACTGTATCGATTATTGATATAGTTTGCCTAGTGTTTAGGAGTGTTTGAAGTCGTTTTTTATAAATCTCAACATCAGCCTTTGTTTGCATTAAAAGGTTGCGAACTTCAAGGCTTTGAGATTCAGCACTAATCTTCTCAAGCATGTTGGTTTCGCCTGTTTGTGCCCTTCTATTTGCAGCGTTGGTAAACCCAGTGTAAAGACTATCCTGATACCTCAACAATCTTAGCTTAGAGTAGTAGTAGGTCAACTTCCACCAAGTTGTTTTCACGCCATTTACAATCTCGTTTTTAGTGATCGAAAATTCTATTTCACTACTTTTAATATTTGCTTTTGCCAACTTATACTGTCCTGTATAAACAGTGGGAAAAGCAAATGATTGTGAGATAGTTATCCCGTTATCCTTATTTGTAGAATTAAACTGACCGTATTCAATATCAATATCGGTTTTGCCAATATCCCACGACGTACCTTTAAGTGCACGCTGCAATTCAACCTGATAGCCCGCTGACCGAATGTTCAGGTTACTATCAACAGCGATTGAAATAGCCTTCTCCAGAGTCAATATCTTTGGAGACATTTGCTGAGCATTTGCATTCTGAGTGAATAAAAGGTTAATTGATATGACCCCTAAAATCAGCATAATTGGATTTGCCATGTTAATTTTTCTTCGACTCTTCCTTTGCGAAAAAATTATATATAGAACTGGCAAAACGATTAACGTTAGAAGTGTTGCTGATATTAATCCGCCAATTACCACTGTTGCCAAAGGTTTTTGCACCTCTGCTCCTGCTGAAGTAGATAATGCCATAGGCAAAAATCCGATTGATGCAACCGCAGCAGTCATTACAACAGGGCGAAGTCTGGTTTTCAAACCTTTAAGTACCCTTTCGTAGATATCAATAATTCCTTCATCCTTCTCAAGTCGATTAAACTCGGCTATCAGCACAATGCCATTCAATACCGAGACACCGAATAGCGCAATAAAACCAACTCCTGCGGAGATGCTAAAATTCATATCCCTTAACCATAGTGCTAACACACCACCTATTGCAGATAGTGGGACTGCTGAATAAATGAGCAGCGTTTGCTTAAATGAATGGAAGGTGAAGAAAAGCAATACGAATATCAGCAACAAAGCAACTGGAACAGCCACGGCTAAACGATTCTTCGCAGCTACAAGATTTTCGAACTGGCCACCATACGTTACAAAGTATCCCGGAGGTAGTTTGATACTCTTCTCGATTTTTGTACGAACCTCTTTGATAATACTCTCAACATCACGACCCCGAACATTAAAACCTATGGTAATTCTACGTTTAGTATTCTCACGTGATATTTGTGCTGGACCAGCTTTTATCTGAACATCGGCAAGTTGATCGAGGTTGATTTGACCTCCTGAAGGCAAAGAGACGTAAAGGTTTTTGACATTTTCTAAATCCTGCCTAAACTCCTTTTCAAAACGAACAACCAAATCGAATCGTTTCTCCTCCTCAAATATTACACCTGCAGAGCTACCTGCAAATGCAGTCCTAACAAGTTGATTTATATCAGAAATATTAAGTCCGTATTGTGCTATTTTATCACGATTATATTCAATCTGAATTTGTGGTAGACCTGTAACCTTTTCAACATTAATATCTTGTACACCTTGTATTGGTTGAATCAAACGCTCAACCTTTGATGCGTTTAGAGCAAGGGTTTCGAGATTATCACCAAATATTTTTATGGCAACATCTTGTCTAGAGCCAGTCATCAACTCATTAAAACGCATTTGAATGGGTTGTTGGAACTCGAACTTAACACCGGGAAGAATAGATAAGGCTTTCTCCATCTTCTCAATTAATTCCTCACGTGTTTCGGCAGATGTCCATTCTTTTTCATCTTTTAGAGTAATAATATAATCCCCAGTTTCCATAGGTGTTGGATCTGTTGGAATCTCGGCTGAACCAATTTTACAAACGGCTTGTTTAACCTCTGGAAAATTGGAAAGTAGAATCTTATTAGCCTTTTCAACCGTTTCTACTGTATTTGTAAGCGAACTACCCTGAAGAGTCATAATCCCAGCGGCAAGGTCACCCTCGTTGAGTTGCGGAAGAAACTCTCCTCCCAATCGGTTAAAAAGCCACATACTACCGATAAACATTATTATTGAGATGATCACTACCCACTTTTTGCTTCTGAGCGCAATATTTATTATTGGAGTAAAACCTCGATGGATATAATCCATGATTTTATCAGAAATATTGGGTTTATGCACAGGATTTTTGCTTAGAAACATTGCAGATGCGACGGGTACATAAGTTAACGATAGGATTAATGCACCAAATATGGCAAAGCTAACTACCTCAGCCATTGGCCTAAACATTTTGCCCTCAATACCAACCAATGCAAGTATAGGTAGATATACAATTAGTATGATAATTTGACCAAAGGTTGCAGAGCTCATCATACGTTTAGATGATGATAATACTTCATCATCGATTTGCTGTTGGGTTAATCGAATAACGCCTTGATGGTGTGTTTTGCTCATATAAATTCGATGCACAACACTCTCCACAATGATTACGGCTCCATCTACAATCAACCCGAAGTCAATAGCACCTAAACTCATGAGGTTGCCCGAAACACCAAAGAGGTTCATTAATGATATTGCGAATAGCATTGAAAGGGGAATTACAGAGGCCACAATTAGCCCTGCCCTGAGGTTTCCTAAAAGAAGAACTAGGACAAATACTACGATAAGGCCCCCTTCGATGAGGTTTTTTGAAACAGTGCCAATGGAACGACTAACCAAATTAGTTCTATCCAAGTAGGGTTGGATTGTTACCCCTTCGGGTAAACTCTTTTCAATTATAGTGATGCGATCTTTAACATTTTCAATGACTTGATGTGCATTCGCACCTTTCAGCATCATCACAACACCCCCAACGGCTTCGCCAGATGTATCGGCAACAAATGCGCCATAGCGTGGGGCACTACCAAACAGAACAGTTGCCACATCGCGAATAAGAACAGGTATTCCATGTTCTTTATTTTTTACAACAATCCGCTGAATATCCTCCAACGAGGTTGCTAAACCAATTCCTCGGATAAAGTAGGCATTTGGTTTTTTATCGATATAAGCGCCTCCCGTATTTTCGTTGTTTTTTGATAAAGCATCTAAAATATCAGTTAATGTTAGGTTCATGCTACGAAGTTTCTCAGGATTGATAGATACCACGTACTGTTTCAGAAATCCGCCATAGCTGTTAACATCAGCTACACCAGGTGTTCCAAGCATCTCACGGCGAACAATCCAATCCTGAACAGTTCTTAAATCCATAGCCGAATACTTTTTCTCATAGCCCGGCTGACGATGCAAGATGTACTGGAATATCTCCCCCAAACCCGTAGAAACAGGAGCCATCTCGGGTTTTGTCATGCCATTGGGGATTTGCTCCTCGGCCTCTTTTAATCGTTCACCTACAAGCATACGAGCTTTATAGATATCAACATGATCCTCGAAAACAATGGTAACCACAGAGAGACCCAGTCGTGAAATGGAGCGCAATTCCACCACATCGGGAATGTTAGCCATCGAAACCTCAATGGGAGTTGTAATAAACCGTTCTACTTCCTGAACGGCTAGGGTTGGAGCAACCGAAATCACCTGAACCTGATTATTGGTGATATCGGGAACGGCATCAATGGGCAAACGAACTAGCGAAAAAATTCCCCATGCAATCAGCGCAAGGGTGAATAGTCCAATAATTGCCTTATTCTTAAGAGAAAAATTAATTATTCTTTCAATCATCTTTTTTAAAAAATTAGGAGAATAGGTATTAGGTTGTTAGGCTGTTAGGTGATACATAATTATTCTCACACTAATAGTCTAATAGTCTAAAAGTCTATAGAAATAATAGTATAAAGTCAATAAATTATCCTTTACAGAATATTGACTGTAGAAAGGTTGATTAGGAAATTTTAGGCGGTTGCCAAAAGGATTGAAAGAAATTTGAGAATAATTCTTTTTGTATTGGTTCTATTATTGCTTGCAACTTCATATACGGAAGGCTATCAAAATGGATTAGTGAGATTACTACAACCACACCACAGCATGAGCAAACGCAGAATGGAGTACATGCATCGTGATCGTTATGATTGCAGGGGCTTCCTTGAGGAGAAGAATGTTCAATAACCGATTTACTTGCATAAACTATTTCATCCACACAGGGTACAGAAACCAAGTATACGATAAATATGCTGAATATAATAACAACAAACTTCATTGCTTGCAAAAGTAATTGTTTTAGATGAACTTTTCTAATGACCATTATGATTTAGTCAAAACTCCTATTTTTAACTTTCAAACATTAACTCCATTTATCTGTTTTGCTTTAATGTTATATTCTTTCACACACTGATTTAGATATTTAAAGAAAAAATGGTTTAAACTTTGAGTTATATTTTATATCTATATTCTATAAACTGATTTCTGAAATCTAATAAAATGGACAATAATAAACTTCTAAGAATCGCATTGGTTTTAGCCATAATAACAATCGTTTACAACATTGTCGAGGGGTTATTCTCGGTTTTCTTTGGAGCAAGCGATGATACTCTTGCCCTTTTGGGCTTTGGAGTTGATAGTTTTGTTGAGGTAATATCAGGAATTGGGGTACTGCATATGGTTATTCGTATGCAACACTCAAAAACTGAAACTTACGATAAATTTGAACGACAAGCACTTAAAATCACTGGAACGGCCTTTTATCTATTAACAATTGGGTTAATTGTAGGCTCATTGATTAATGTTTTCAAAGGAATAAAGCCAGAAACCACTATTGCTGGGATTATTATATCATCCATCTCAATAATCACCATGTATTTTTTGATGAAAGCCAAACTTAGAATTGGTCACAAACTGAACTCCGATGCCATTATTGCCGATGCAAATTGCACAAAAACCTGTTTCTATCTATCGTTTATTCTGCTAGGTTCAAGTTTGCTTTTTGAACTTTTTGGAATCAGGTGGTTTGATATTATCGGTTCGCTCGGCATTGCTTGGTTTGCATTTGCTGAAGGACGTGAAGCGTTCGAAAAATCTAAGGCAGAGAAAATGGGATGTTCTTGTGGGTGCCATAGTTAGTTAGTGGGTTATTAGGTTATTGGTAATTGGTTGGAGTATAGGTTACAGGTGTAAAATATTAAATTTTCAATTTTCCCACTTTGATATAAACTATAAACAATGAATTTCTTAACTTGTCAACTCAATTAATACATTTGAGTATTGACTCACTAACTGAATAACCCTGTAACTTAATACCTCACTAAACAAACAATTTAACGTCATGGAAACTACTGATAAAGTACTTAAAACCTTAAAAGATGCCGGTAAGGCTATGAAGGCTGGCGAAATTGCAGATGCTGCAGGAATTGAAAAAAAGGATGTTGAAAAGGCAATTAAGAAATTGGTTGCCGAAAACAAACTTCACTCTCCTATTCGGTGCTTTTACGATATTAAAAAGTAATGCCAACCCCGAGAAATCGGGGTTTTTTAATTATTATACCAAAGTGATTAACAATTACGTGAGTTCAATGTAAACATAGCATATTGATTCTCAGCATAGAAATAGATTGTTGCTTTGTCATGCTAAACGAAGTGAAGTATCTGTTTTATAAACTATTAGACCCTTCGCTTCGCTCAGGACCGAGCTTGCGAACCGAACGAAGTGAGTTCAGCATTCTAAGACATATGCAAGTAAAATAGAATAATTATTTTTGTGTTGCCAAATAACGACCGACGGCAAAAGTTAAGCCAAAGGTTATCTAGGGGTAGCTCAATTGCAGCTACCCTTTTTT